>JAUSJX010000012.1 GCA_030647435.1 Candidatus Rokuibacteriota bacterium | reverse complement strand
GTGAGGGTGAGGGTCCGGCCCGGCAGGAACTCGGAGTTCAGATAGTCGGAGGCGAAGAGGACGAACGTGCCGCCGTTGGCCACGGGGAAGTTGACGGCCATGGTGCCGGGGGCATTGAGCAGGGCGCCGTCCAGCGCGGGGGCCACCGCCAGCACCCAAAACCCGCTCCCGCCGCTGGTCGTGTCCCAGGTCCCCGGCGCGTTACTGTCCAGGCGGAGGGCGGTCACGGTGCGTCCGCCGCTGGCGCTGAGGGTCGCGGTCAGGGTGCCGTCGAAGGCGCCGTCGGGGCCCAGCGCCGTGTTGCCTTGCCCCACGCGGTCCCGGAGCTTGCCGTTGTAGGCCAGAGCCAGGGTCACGGGTGCCACCACGGTGAAGCCGCCGGCCAGAGTCCCAGCCCCGCCGCCCGGTTTGCTCACGGTCACGTCGCGGGCCCCGAGCGCGGCCCCGCTGGCGATGGTCAGCGTAGCAGCCAGCTGCGTCGCTGAGGATACCGAGACACCGCTCACGGTGATGCCCGTCCCGCTGAGGCTCACCGCGGCGCCGGCGACGAAGCCGGTCCCGGTGATTGTCACCGGCACGGTAGTGCCCGGCGGCCCCTGATTGGGCGTGATCGAGGCCACTGTGGGCGCTGGACCCGTGACGGTCAGCGTGAGGCCCGATGAGGTGCCGCCGCCGGGACTCGGGGTGAAGACGGTGATCGTCCGCGATCCAGGCGAGGCAATGTCGCCGGCGGGGATGCTGGCCTGGAGCTGAGTGTTGCGAACATAGGTCGTAGGCCGGGCGACGCCGTTCCACCGCACAACGGAATCTGGGACGAAGTTTGCGCCGGTCACGGTCAGGGTGAAGCTTGGGCCGCCGCCGGCGATGGTGTTGGGCGAGATCGAGGTGATAGATGGAACCGGATTCGGGGTGCTCGAGCCCGCGAGCTGCAACGACCAGACGTCGTACCGAGATCCTGTCGCGATGGCGCCTCCGTAGAGGACTGCGACCTGATTGACCGGATCGTAGGCCATGGCGGCGATTGCTCTGACCGGGGGTGAGAGAGCCGGGAAGACTTGCGTCCACGTGTTGCTCGCGTAGCTGTAGACCCAGAGATCATTGAAGTACGTTCCGCTGGGCGCGTCGAAGCCTCCGAAAAGCACCACGACCCCGTTGGTGCTGTCGTAGACCATGTTGTGCGCCTGGCGGGCGGGCGGGCTCACGGGGGGATTCATGTTGGTCCATGTGTTGGTAGACAAGCGATACGCCCACGTGTCTCCGGCTGAAGAGCCCCCATTCCCGCTGCAGAGGCATCCGCCGAAGAGGATGAACACATCGTTGGTGCTGTCGTAGACCATGGCATTCGTGATCTGGGCGCGACCCGCCGGCGAGCCCGGGCTGCCTCCGGGGATTTGCTGGACCCAAGTCTTGGTGAGAACGTCCAGGGCCCAGGTGTCGTTGGCGCCCTGTCCCCCGAACATGACGAGGGCCTGATCAAGCGACGAATACGCCATAGAAGGGCTCAAGCGGCTTCCCGGTGACTGGCCGGAGTAGCCCCAGTGGGGACCAGTGAGACTCCCCCACGTATGCGTGACGGGCGAGTAATACCAGGTGCCGCCACCGCCGCGCTGGGGGAAGAGATTGTACCGACCGCCGGGAGCGAGGCCGGCGAACGGTGTAGCGAGGGTCAGCGTCTTCGACACCGGATCGTAGGCCGAGACGTAAGCGAAGGTATTGTACGCGTCGACCCCTTGGACGCTCCAGTCCTTGTACGCGTCCGCCGCGGTGGCGGTCAGAGTGCTGTCCACGAGGGTCGTCGTGGTGGTACCACTTCCGGCTGTTCGGATCGGGCCGACACATGCAAAGCCGCTGCCGCCGAACATCCAGTAGAGTTGATTGACTGGGTCGTACTCGATGGCCATCTCGTCCCGGGGGCAGGGCGGCACGAAGTCAACGATCTGGGCGTTGCTGAAGTTTGGCTCGATTTGAGTCCAGAGATCGCCGGCCGCGTCGTACCACCAGACATCATTCATGTAGCTCCCGCCACTGCCGGCCATCTGGACAACGCGGCGGTTGATGGAGTCGTACGTCATATCGACCCAGCCCCTGCCGTATGGGCCAGGGGGACCCTTCTGGGTCCACGTGGCCGTCCAGGTCTGCGCGTGCGATGGAGGGGCCGTCCCAAGGAGCGAGCCGGCCAGGACGGCCAAAGCGAGGAGCGAGATCCCACCGTGTCGCAGGACGCTCTGCAAGGAGGAGATCATGGCTTCACGACGGTGACGGCTGACCCGGTCTTGACGCCGAGCCACTCCGGCAGGCTGCCAGAGAGTCCGACGACGGCGAGAGACCCGTCCCGATTGAGCGTGCAGGCAACGTCCACGTCGAGACCCTTCCGGGCGGCAGGGTCAGTCACGACCTGCGAGTAGTGGCTGGGCGAGAGGAAGCGGGCGTTCAAGGTGCGGCTCGCCAGTTGCACTCGCAGTACGGTGCCGTCGGTGATTCCACCAGAGCGCCAATCGGCGGTGATGCTGGTATGGATCACACCGTTTTGCACGGCCACAACGCGACCTGCCAGGGCGGCGTCACGTTTTCCGACTGCCGGCTGCTTCCGCTGCTCCTCGAGTGGCGATTGAGCGCCTGCAGGGAGGCTGGCGGCGGGAAGCACACACGGAAGGACGATGGTGGTGATGAGCAGGAGACGAAGAGCGCCACCCCTAGGATCCTTCACTGTTTCGTCCCCTCTGAGGAAATGCCCCGATTCTCAAACGTAGCCACAGGACTTAAGCAATCCTCGGGCCATTGTACGATAAGTCGTAATTTCGCCTCGTTGAGGTCCTAAGGGACGCTAGCCGGTTCTGATCTGTAAGATATATCGACAGAAAGGCCGGTAGAAAAGCCGAGAGGATGTCACTTGTGTCAGGATGTGTCGGAGGACAGCGTCACCGGGGGAACGTATGAGCGGCCAAATAGAGGCGGACGAAGAGAGAGACGGGCCGCATCTTCGGCGAGTCCTGCTGGTCGTCTGGTGCTGCTTCATCGTCTACGGGTCTTTCATCCCGTTCGGTTTCCTGCTGGCCGGGAGCTGTTTTCGGGTTGTCTGTCAGAGCTGGCGGCGGGGGATTTATGCCATCGGCGCTTTGGCGCTCGGGTTTGCGATTGGTATCGAGCTGGGACAGTTGTTCGCCGTGGGACAGCGGTGTCGCCGCGACAGAATCGAGAAAGGTTCGCAGCGTCACTGGGGCCGAGGAGGCGTAAGCCGGTTGTGAAACTCGAGCAGGCGATCATCCAGCCCGAGTCTTGGGCCACGAAGCGGGGATGCCGGCGATCCCGGCACCACTAAGAAAGGATACTTATGCGTGCCGGTGTCCGCGCCACCCTTCTCCTGAGTCGTCTATTTAGCTCCGGGCCATTGGCGAAATACAGCACGCACAATGTCCACCAGAGTGGTAGTTTGACCACCTGCGTGGCGGATCGCGTGTCCACAGTACCCGGGTATCACGCGCTCTTCTCGGAGTTCTGCCGCTTGCAGGGCAAAACGGTCCTTGAGCTCGGCTGCTCGCGTGGGTACCTCCTGGCCTCGCTCCTCGACATCGAATCGTTCCGCGCCATCGGCGTGGATCGGGATGCCGCGGCCCTGGCGGACGGCGCCACCCGGTACGGGGATCGTATCGAGTTCGTCCGCTCGGATGACGTCTCGATGCCCCTGCCGGATGCCAGTTTCGACTTAGCCTACACGGTGGATACGGTGGAGCATCTCTCGAAGCCCGAGGCGATCTTCCGCGAGGTGCATCGTGTGCTGCGGCCGGGGGGCCTGTTCCTCGTCCATTTTCACCCGTGGTTCGGCCCGTACGGTGCCCACTTGAGCGAAATCATCCCCTTTCCTTGGCCGCATGTGGTCTTCTCGATGCCAACCTTGCTCGAAGCTGCGGCTCGGCGCTACGAGTCGCCCGACTATGCCCCACCCTTTTATCGGATCGATCTCACCACAGGGCAGCGCCGTGAGAATCCCTACCGCGGGGATTGGAGCTACTACCTCAACCCGGACATGACGATCCGGGGTTTCCGGGGCCTCCTCCGGCGCCTACCGTTCCGCGTGCTGCACGAGCGGCGGATCGGGTTCGGAGGGAAGGGAGCACCCTTGGCCAAATTCCTGCGCCCGCTGGCGCAGGTGCCCGGTCTTGATGAGTTCTTCTCGAGCGCCGTTTTCTGTGTTTGCCAGAAGAGCGAACTCGACTGACGGGTCCCTTGCCCGGGTATCGCCGCTAGCTCACACTATCTTTCGCCCGCTATCAGAACGTCGTGGCGGCCACGGTATTCGTGAGGCCGAGGGACTGCTGCAGCCTGCCGCGCACCCCGGCGATCTCTTTGCTCGGGTCGGTCCATTTGTCTCGGAGCTTGAGCGTGTCCCAGCAGCCGAGCAGAAGCGCGAGCGCCTGCTCGGCCCGCCCGTTGTTCGTATTGAAGAGCGGATCCGGAAACTGCATGTTCGACGCGTTGATGACCATGTCGTCCTTGGCGGACTTGAGCTCGGTCCAGGCGTTCTTGACGAGCCGCTCGGCCTGGCCGGGATCCTTCAGAGTCTGGAGCGCCTCTCGCTGGAGCGCCGCGCTCTGCTGAAGCTTTCTCTGGATCAAAACCGGATCCCGCGGCGGTTTGGAAACCTGAGCGACCGCGGACGGCACGGCGGCCAGCGCGGCGGCCAGGGCAAGACACGCCGCCGGAAAACGGATCTGCACGATCATTGCAACACCTCCGCTACTCGAGCCGGAACGCTGCGAACGTGTGACCGCGGGCATGTGTCGACGCTCTGGCCGCCGGCATCCATCGCCTGATGGTCGGCGGCGTCTGGGCAGTTGCGTGCGGATCGTACTTGTAGAAGAAGTAGGCGAACGGTTCGTACCGCTTGCCGATACCAACCATTGCCCCGCTGGCCTCGTCAAAGCCCCAGACGCTGCCGACCACCACCCGCGGCACGGCCTCCCACTCCCACCGGCCCGTGTCGACGTGGTAGACGCCGAGGCCCTGCAGCGGCGTCTGGCCCATCCCGAAGTTGTTGGGGATCAGGAGGACCCGGTGCATGGTGTCGAAGACCAGATAGTCCTCCGTACCGCCGGCCTCTGGCAGCCGGTATTGCGACGGCAGCGGGAGGGTCGTGACGGCTCCATCCGTGAGGCTGACGCGGATGAGCGCCGGCGGCTTCCGCCGGGGCGCCAGGAACAAGACGGCCCGTCCCTTGACGTCGATGACCTGCTGGCTGCGATGCGGCGTCGTCCCGCCCGGGTCCGAAACATCTTGCGTCCGCCACGACTTGGTCGCCAGGTTCAGTCGCTCGAGCCTCATGCCGTTTCGCACGCGGACCAGCTCGTCGTTGATCGGGTCATAGACGCCCCACGCCCCGCTCTCGTCGCCGCCCCAGCCCTTGCCGCCGGCCGCGGCAGGCGGTGCAGGGAGACCGGCGCCCGCATCCGGCCCCGTGAACTGGCGCGTGGCAAAGTCGAACGCGTATCCACCCCAGCCCTCGATGGCGCCGCATCCGGAATCGGCTTTCTGCGAAATGCCATAGAAGCCCGGGGCCATGAGCCCGCGGTCGCGCTTGCTGTCATAGGCCCAGACCACGTTGTCGGGCCGGCCGGGTTGGGCGGCGCCGGGCACGCAGAACGGCCGCAGCTGCGTCCATACGTCCCTGGCGACGTCGAGGGCCCAGATCTCGGAGCCGACAAAATTTCCGTCATTCGGCTGCAACGTCTTCCAGTCGCCGCCCGCGAAGATCATCTGCTTGAGGCCCGGATGGTAGAAGACCCGGCCGTGCTTGCCCCCGGTTGGCATGTAGCTCTTTCCGACGCCGCTCCAGCCGCGCAAGGGCCGCTCGATCCAGGTGCGCAGCGGCATTTCTGAGGCGGTGTCGGTTGGAGATGCCGCCGGCGTGGCGGATTGCGGGGCCGCTGGGCTCGCGAGCAGCACGAGCGAGAGCACCACGAGCGCGGGGCGTTTCAAAACGGCACCGTCCCGATGAAGGCGTTTTGATCGACCGCGTTGACGAGGACGACCTGGTCGGTGCCGGGAATGCAGCGGAAGCGCCCGTACGTCCCGCTGCCTTCGGCCGCAGTGACGGTTGCCCCGCCCATGGCCACGAGCTTCATCGCATCCGTGGCCGGGTTGATCAGGATGAGGTTGTTGCCCCCCACCCACACGACGATCTGTTTGGTTCGCGCATGCCACGACACGCCCGGCCCCGTGGCATATCCCCCTTCCCACGACGGCTTGACGAATTTGGCCGCCCACGGCTTGCCGGCGAGACTGGTGTACGCCTTGGTATCGAGGTCAATGACCTCGGCCAATCGCTCGCCGAGCACGTACATCTTCCGCCCGGCAATGTCCATGGCCACAGAGGCCTGGTAATCGCAACAGAACGACGCGCCTCGAATCTGCCAGTCTTCCCACCGGTCTTCGTCGGGATAGTACGCGCCGATGAACTTGCTCCCGCGCGTAATCACGCGCCGCTTGACCGGGTCCCAGCCGCTCGACGAGGTCACGGACGAGCTCGGGGCCGGTGCCCTGAGTGCCCAGCCCATATCCGAACGCGCCATTGCCTCCTCGTAGGTCTGCGCGAGGTCGAAGATGCGGACGTTGTTGGTGCCCCCGCCGGACCCCACGTTGAGGGAGCCGCCGTAGCCGAAGACGGCGGGCCGGCCCGTGACTGTGATCACGAGCAGGCTGGAGTACGTGTGGCGGGACTTCGGCGCGCCGGGAGTGGTAACCGAGGAAGGCTGATTGCGACTGATTGACCGGTACGTCTCCCACGGATTGTCGTACTTGTATTCGCGGTCCGGCGCCAGGTACGGGCCCGTGAGCCGCCGCGGGCCCGAGCCGTCGAGGGGCTGCCAGTAGAGCGAGTTGTCGGCGGTCGCCGCGTGGCCGCCACCCCAGAACAGGAAGCCCCACGCGCTTGACCCCGGACGCTGGCCGATGTCCCCGCCCGAGTACGCGAAGAGCGACTTCGGGCTCCAGAGCTCCGGCGTGCCGCCGGGCGCCCCCGCCGACTTGGCCTCAGCCGGGATGGCAGGGTAGAGGGCCGTGTTCGCCAGCTGCGCCCAGGTGCCGGGGGGAGGAGCCGCAGGCTGGGCAGACGCCGTGGCGTCGAGCAGCAGAAAGGCGATGATCGCGAATGCCAGCCGCATCACGGGGCTATCAAGACGCCGCTGTGCGCACATCACGGCATGATGATCATGGCCTGATCGAGCAGCTGCACGGCCTGCCTCAGGCTCCGGATGGATTCCTGCAGATACTGCGCGCGGGCAATGCCCGTGCTGGCCCGGTCGACGGGAGTCCTCGCGAGATTCCACGCGGCGTCGACGCGCTTGAAGGCGAGCTCGCGCGTCGGATCGGGGAACCGGCTGGTCTCCCTGGCGAGCTCCATCCCGTGCCGGGCAGCCCGAATGAGCACGTAGGTGTCCCGCGCGTTCTGGAGGGTGGCTTCGTCGATGGGGATCGAGTCATCGGCGGGCATTGCCGCGAGACCTGCCAGCGTCTTTCGTGCAAGCTCTGTTGAGAGTGTCAGTTGGTTCTTGATGAAAGCGCTCTGGGGATTCGAGGTGGTCAGGCTCGGGGGTAAGGTCGTTCTCTGGGCGAGGGCGGGCGACGCCCAGATGAAACATACCCCGACGATGGCGGTGACCAGCGGCAGGAGTCCCGAGACGCCAGGTCTTGTCATGCGGATCGCCTCGACCTGGGCCTCAGCACTGTCTCGTAGACGTGCTGGACAAGCGTGGAGTGAGTCTCCCCGGAGAATCGCCTCCTCACGTCCGAGTAGCCTGCGCTCGCGATCTGCTCCGCCAAGGAAGGGTCTTCGAGCAGCATGATGATCCGGTCGGCCAAGGCTTCCGCGTCACCAGGGGGAAACAGCAAACCCGTGCGGCCGTCCTCGATGATCTCGGTGGGGCCCCCAGCACCCGCCGCAATGACGGGCCGCCTCATGGCCATCGCCTCTGTGATCACCCGGCCGAACGGCTCTGGAGCGATGGACGCGTGCACCACCACGTCGAGAAGCTCCAGCATGTCCGGCACGTCTGGACGGAAGCCGGTGAAGATCACTCGGTCCGCGATGCCGAGCTCTCGCGCGAGCACTCGAACCTCTGCTTCGTATTCCTTGGTCGCCTGGGGTGCCGCGCCGATGACGAAGGCGCGGGCCTTGGGGATGCGCTCGAAGACCCGTTTGGCGGCATTGAGGAAGACCGCGTGTCCCTTCCACGGCAGGAGCATCCCGAGTATGCCGAAGCACGGACTCGAGGCGTCCACGCCGAAAGTTTCACGCGTGACGGCCGAAGAGCGCCCGGTCCGCAGAGTCTCGAGATCCAGCGGAGGATAGATAACCGATACTCGCCCCGAGGGAATTCCCAGTGCGGTGAGACTCTTCAGAGTTGTCGTCGAATTGGCGATGAATCGCCGAACCCCGCGGGCGAGCCGGCGCACGGCAGGCGAGTTCCACTCATCTCCTCGCTGGTAGGCGACGAGCGGCACCCTAAGGATCCGAGCAAGGAGAAGGCTGCCGAGGTCGAAGCCGTTATTCTGGTGAACGAGCTGTATCTTGCGGCGCTTGGTCCATTGGTAGAGGCGCCAGGTGTAGGGGATGGTCACCACGAAGAGATCCAACATCGAGGCGGTCTGGAGCGCCAAACGGTGGAGCCGCGGCCTCTGGCCACCGAGCCGATCGACGAGCCGCTGGACGACATCTGACTGCTTGAGGCTGCGACGCGGCTGGATCACGGTGAGATCGCCGGGGCGCCGAAGGTGCTCCAGGAGGTAGGTCGCCTGCCCGGGTCGCGACAGGACGATGTGCGCCTTGAAAACGTCCGGGTCGAGGTAGTTGAGTAGCGTGCAGAGGCTCACGGTGGACCCCGCGAGCCCCACGCTGTTCTCGATGAAGAGGATGTTGATCATGGCCTCGCCCTGAGCACGTCTTCGAGCTGGGTGGTGAGCCGGTCCACGTCGAAGTGCTCCTCGACGTGCCGTCGCCCCTCCTGCCCCATGGCAGGCCACTGGTCCGAGCGGGCAAGAAGCTCTTGAAGGGCATCGGTTGTGGCTCGGACGTCCCTCGCCTCCACGAGCAGGGCGGACCGGCCTTCCCGGACCATCTCTGGCACTCCTCCCACTCGCGTCGCCACGACGGGGAGGCCCGTGGCCTGGGCCTCCAAAAGGACGTAGCCGGCCTGCTCCATGAGGCTGGGCAAGAGATAGATATCCGAATCGTGCATCCATCGCATCACCTCGGCGCCCGGCAATGCCCCGAGGAGCTGGACCGTGGCAGCGGCGCCGAGCTGCTCCGCGAGCCTGGTCAGGTCACCCCAGAGGGGTCCGTCGCCGATGATGCGGTACTCGAGCCGGAGCCCGGGATTGGCCGCCTGGAAGGCCGCCGCGGCGCGAACGCCGACCTCGAGTCCCTTCTTCTCCACCAGTCGGCCGACGCTCAGCAGCCGGACGGTGTCGCTGGCCCGCCGCCGTTCGCGGAAGGGGATCTTCTTGGCGGCGATGCTGAGCCGCAGGGTGACGATGCGCCGGTCATCGAAGCCGTATCGCCGGAGCGTGGCGCGACCGAAGCAGTCGGTCGTGACCAGGAAGGCGTCCCCCAATTGCTTGAGCAGCGTGAACGCCTCCGGGCCCTTCTCGTCGCCGATGAAGTAATCGTCCCCGTGGAACATCGTGACAAAGCGCGTGTTCGGAAAGACGTCCTTGAGGCAGACGAAGTCCATCCCGTTGCCGCCGAAGTGGCAGAGGATGGCGTCGTACCGCCGGTCGAGGAAGGGCTCCACGAACATCAGATTGTTCAGCACGGCGTAGGCGCTGCCGTACCGCGGCAGATTGAGGCATCGGAGCAGCGTGCCCGGACGGCGCGGCAGGTTGCGCGCCAGGACTCCGGCTGCCCGCATGAGCCGCCCGCTGCGGGTCGCCGGGATATTGAAGCAGTGGGTGCGGCGCATCAGGTCATAGTCGGTGACATCCGCGTGTACCACGGACTCTCCGGATGCCCGCCGGGCGTAGATATCGACCTCATGGCCTCGGTCGAGCAGCGCGGTAACCTGGGCGAGGATCCACGTTTCGGAGATCCTCGGAAAGCCGCCGACCACAAACGCGATTCTCACAGGCCCGCCCGCTCCTTGAAGTCAGGATCAGGCACCGGCGCCCTGCGGAGACGCGCGTACTGACCGGCTCTGAGGGCGCACTTCACGTAGCCGGAGAGATACCCGATGCTTTCGTGAATCTCGCGCTCCTGACAGAAGCTCTCCGGGTCGCGCCGGAGCGCAGCACCGATCCATGCGACGACGTTCCTCGCAATGGCACCCACCAGGAACGGTGGAATCCCGACGATGTGCCGGCCCTTCGGCGGACCGGTCCGAAAGGCCGATCCCTCGCCGTAATAGAAGGAATGCCGGCGGAAAAAGCCCTTCCGCATCCGCTCGGGACCCACCCAGTGATGGACGGTCGGAGTGGGGTCGTACACGACGATCTTTCCGGCCTCGACCATCTTTCTCACGAACAGGATGTCCTCGTGGCTGTACTTCTTCTTGCCACGCGGGCCAATCGCCGGATCGAAGCATCTCCCCATCTCGCAGACCGACCGGCGAATGGCCATGTTCGCCGTCCAGACCCTGAAGCCATGCTCGCGCTGCCATGGCCCCAGCTCAACTCGCCGCACCACGCTGTCGTCTAGCATTGCGAGCGTGGTCCACAGGTGCCGATCCGTGGCAAGCCATGGGGGAGGTGGGCTCGACCACTCGGGCAGGATCCGCCCCCCCAGGATGTCAGCGTCCCACCGCTGCATGCAATCCACGACATTCTGTAGCCACGCGGGTTCCGGGCGGCAGTCGTCATCGGTGATGGCAATGATTCCGCCCTTGGCATTGTCGATTCCGGTATTGCGTGCGTGGCTCACGCCTTGGCGCGACTCGAAGATATACCGCATGGGAACCGGGAAGCCGGCGCCGGCAGCGCTGACCACCGCGCGCGTATCGTCGGATGAGTTGTTGTCGACGACCACCAGCTCCCAGGTCAGACCGGGGGCGGTGCGTTGGCCCTGGAGGGCGGTGAGAGTCCGCCCCAGGGAAATGGCGCGGTTGTAGGTGGCGATGAGGACACTTACGTCCATGGTTGGCCGCTCACCGGAACTCCTTCGCGTCGATGCTGTGCTTGGCCAGCATGTCGTGGAAGGTCGGCCGGCTGATGTCGAGCGCCCGGGACGCGCTGCTGATATTGCCTCGACTGCGCACGAGGGCATTGACGATGAGGCGGCGCTCGCTCTGATCCCTTGCCTCTTTGAGCGTGGGCAGCGTATCGATGACGGCGGAGGGGTTGAGGTCGAGGTCTCCGGGCCCGATGACCCGGCTGGCGGCCATGATGACGGCCCGGTGGACCTTGTTCTCGAGCTCGCGGATGTTGCCCGGCCACAGGTATTTGACGATGGCCTCGAGCGCTTCGGGGCTGAAGCGCACCTTGCGCTTGAGCGCCTGCGCATTGCGGCGGAGGAAGGCGTTCGCGAGCAGGACCACGTCCTCGCCGCGCTCGCGGAGCGGCGGCAGGTGGACGGTGACGACCGAGAGGCGATAGTACAGGTCCTCGCGGAACCGTCCGCTCTGCAGGGCCTCCTCGAGGCTCTGGTTGCTGGCCGCGACCACCCGGACGTCGATGGGGATGAGCTCGCGGCCGCCGACCCGCTCGATCTCCCGCTCCTGCAGGAAGCGCAGGAGCTTGACCTGGAGCGGCAGGCTCATCTCGGTGATCTCGTCCAGGAAGAGCGTCCCGCCGGTGGCCGTCTCGATCTTGCCCTTCCGCTGCGCGTGGGCGCCGGTGAAGGAGCCCTTCTCGTGACCGAAGAGCTCGCTCTCGAGCAGAGTCTCCGGTATGGCGCCGCAGTTGATGGCGACAAAGGGTCCGTTGCGCCGCGGACTGTGCGAGTGGATGGCCCGGGCGACGAGCTCCTTGCCGGTGCCGCTCTCTCCGTCGCAAAGCACGGTGGCCTCCGTCTTGGCGACACGCTGGATCAGCGAGAAGATCTCGCGCATCTTGGCCGTGGAGCCGAGGATGTCCGTGAAGCGAATTGACTTCTCGTGCTGCCGGGCCTGCTCCTCGCTCTCGCGCTCGAGCTGCCGGAGGTACGCCGCCCGCCGCAGCACCACCCTGAGGTCGTCGAGGTTGACCGGTTTCAGGTGGTAGTCGAAGGCCCCGCGCTCCACGGCCGCGACCGCATTGGCCCGGTCGCCATTGCCCGTGATGATGATGACCTTGGCGCCCGGGGCTGCGGCGAGGACGTCCTCGAGCGCGCGGAGACCTTCCTCCGCCGTGTCCGGGCTCGGCGGGAGGCCCAGGTCGAGCGTCACAATCTCCGGCGGAGCCTGCTGGATGGCGGCCATGGCGCGGGTACGGTCTCCCGCCACGGAGACGGTGTACTCGTCCTGCAGCGCGTACGTCAGCTGCGTCTGGATGTCCTCGTCGTCCTCGATGATGAGCAAGCGTTCCCGTTCCATCGGTCAGCGCCTCCTGGTCAATGTGATGATGGCCGGGTGACAGTGGCGGCGAGCTGGTCGCCGCCGACCACCAGATCTTCGAGCCGCTGCAGGAGCCGGCTCCAATTGTGGTTCGTTTCGACGCAGGTTCGGCCGGCCGCGGCATAGCGCTCGCGGGCGGCGGGATCGCGGAGCAGGGTGACAACGGCGCGGCTGAACGCCTTGGGACCAGCCGCGACCAGCAGGTCGCGCCCGGGCACGGCGCTGATACCCTCGAAGGCCGCCTGGCTGGCCACCACGGGGACACGCATTGCCATGGCCTCCAGCACCTTGTTCTGCAGGCCGCGGGCGACGCGCAGGGGGGCGACGGCGACCGCGGCGGAGTCGAAGTAGGGCCGGACGTCGTCCACCCTGCCGGTCACCACGACGCGGTCTTCATCCGCCAGCCGCAGGACGGCAGGAGTGGGGTCCATGCCCACGATGCAGAGTTGGACATCGGGAATCTCCCGACGGATCCGCGGCAGCACCGCGGTGACGAGGTGCTGGACAGCGTCCACGTTGGGCCGGTAGGACATGTTGCCCGTGAAGACGATCCGGTTGGGGACATAGCCCCGGCCTGACGGCCGGGTCGGCTCGAAGTACTCCAGGTCCACGCCATTGGGAATCACGCGGATGGGAGAGTCGACGTAGGCGGCCAGCACATCACCCTCCCGGGGAGCATTGACCGAGCAGGCATCGAACTGCTTGCCCAGCCAGGCTTCGTACCGGCGCACCTTCCGCCCCTCGAGCCGGAAGGCCTGGGAGAGAGGAAACGGGGCGGTCCGGGCGTACTCGAGCCATTTCTCCGAATCCGCGTCGCCGAAGTCCATCACCTTGCGACAGCCGCGATGCCCGGCCACATAGGGCCCCATGGACGAACAGTGCACGACAATGGCATCGAAGCCCCGCGTGGCCAGGAGCCGCCGGACGGTCCGGGCGAGCTCGGGGGAGTAAAAGTACCCGAAGGTTGCCGGAGCCGCGCTCATCCCGTACAGGGCAAAGCGGGCCCAGCCGGCGGGCTTGGAAATCCGGCCCACGTGCAGGTCGTGGCAGTAGCGGTGAAGCTCCTGGCCGGCGGCCAGCTCGTCAGCGGTCCGCGCCAGGGTGGCCACGGTGACCTCGTGGCTGACCGCCAGATGGCGGATCATGTTGAACGGGCGGATCTTGCCTCCCCGCTGGGGCGGATAGGGAATCCGGTGGCAGAGGAAGAGGATTTTCATGCGGAGGCGAATGGAGCGCCCAGCGGCGCGTAGCGAAGGCCGGCCACCTCGCGAAACTCCCGGATGTCGAAGAGACCCCAGCTGTCGAAGAGGAAGGCCGGCGCGCGGAGGCGGCGGGCAAGCGCCGGGATATTGGCGGTCCGATAACCGGGATGGTTGTTCATGATGATGACGCCGTCGGCCTCCTCGAACCCCTCCTCGAGCGTGCAGGCGCGGGCCCCGAGGTCGGCGATGACCTTCTCCGGCGTCACGAAGTCGTGCCCCCAGACCTCGATGCGGGACGACTGGAGCCGGCGCATGACCGGGATGGCTGCCGAGCCGCGGATGTCTTCCGTCGCCGGGCGGCCCTTGAAAGCGAAGCCGGTGATGAGGATCCTGGCGCGGGCCGGGGCGCGGCGGAGGCGGCGGAGCTCTTCGACGATGCGCGCCGCCACGTGATCCGGCATCGCCTGGTTGATCTTCCGGGCCTCTTCGATGACGCGCGGCTTGAAATCGATCTTCTTCAGACTGTCGATCAGGATGAGCGCGTCCTTCTCCAGACACGGCCCACCGACAAAACCCGGCTGGGCCACGTTGGAGCGGGGATAGTCGACATTGGCGGCATGGATCATCTCGGCCGCCGACAGCCCCATGCGCTCGGCGATGAGCGCGACCTCGTTGGCGAAGGCGAAGGTGAGGTCGCGGTAGGTGTTGTTGATCAGCTTGATCATCTCCGCCGCTTCGAGGGACGAGACGCGGACGATCTTCGGCGTGATCAGCCGGAAGAGGGCCTCGGCGCGGTCGGCGCTCTCGTCGTCGAGGCCGCCGACGACCTGTGGCAGGGACCGCATCTCCGGGATCGCCTTGCCCTCGATGGTCCGCTCGGGGCAGAAGGCCAGGCCGAACCGCTTGGCGTGGCGCCGGATCTCCGGCAGGACGACGCTCCGCGTGGTGCCGATGCTGACGGTGCTTCGCAGGATGATGAGCGGGTCCGGCCCGAATCCGGCGGCGATCCGCTGGACGGCCATCCGGATGCGGTCCAAGCTCGGGCGCTGGGTCCCGGGCTCGAGAGGGGTGCCGACCGTGATGATGTAGACGTCGTGGCCCGCAGGTGGGCTCGACGTCAGGGTCAGGGTCTTGTGCAGGTGCCTCTCCAGAAGCTCGTCCAACCCATCTTCGCGGAAGTCCGCGGCGCCGGAAGTGTTCACGCGGCTGACAAAGTTGTCGTTGGTGTCGTACCCCGTGACCTCGAAGCCTGCCTCGGCCAGCACGGCGGCGAGAGGCAGGCCGATGTGGCCGGTTCCGACGACGCAAACCTTTCCCTTATCGATCATCTCGAGGATGCTCCTTGGTGTGGGTGGGGGCCATGAACCGCTCGAGGACGGCCTGGGCCACCCTGGATTCGACATAGCGGAACTTGCCGGACGCCGTGCGCGGAAGTGACGTGGTCCGCTCGATCGTGATCCGCATATCCGAGCTGAAGACCGCGGCGAACTGGGCGCGCAGCGAGGTTTCCTCGGCGGGGCCTATCGACTGCCGCAGCACCACATGGAGCACGAGATGATCGATGGCCTCCTGCACAATCCGGAACTCCTGGATCGCCGGCATTTCCCTGAGGATGTAGATGGCGGAGAGCGCGTGGAGCACGCGGCCGCCTGGGGTGACCAGGAAGTCGGTCCGCCGGCCCTCGACTCCGCGCAGCTTCGGCAGGCCGCGGCCGCAGTGGCAGGGCGAGGTATCGAGGCTCCCGATGTCGCCCGTGCGATACCGAATGATGGGGAACGCGTGGGACTCGAGATTGGTGAGGACGATCTCTCCACGCCCGTCCGCGTCGGGATCGAGAATCTCCACGTACATGCCCTCGGCCAGGATGTGCAGGCCGCCCTCAGGGCATTCGAGCGCAACGAGCCCGCCGTCACGGCATCCGTACTCAACCCCGACCGGGCAGCCGAGCGCCGCCTCGATGGTCTTTCGCTGGAAGTCAAACAGGGGTTCAGCGGTCGCGAAAACGGCCCGGAGCCCAGGCGGCGGCGGCAGCCTGTGGTGTTCGAGGTAGCCGGAGAGGAGGTAGAGCGCGCTCGCGTAGCCGTACATCTTGGCTGGTTGGTAGTCGTAGATCGCTGCCATATGCTGCTCCAGAGCTTGCTCCCCCATGTCGAACGCCGATAGCAGCCGCGAGTTCAGGCACCAGTCACGGATTTGCCGGATCCGGTCTTGCCGCGTGATCTCGATGGGCGAGCCCCAGAGGACGATTTCTCGCGCCCCCGGCGTGATACCGAACCAGCCGTGCGCGCGGAGTCGCCCGGCTTCCGTGAAGCCCATGCGGTTCATATCCACAAGGACAGTCACGGGTGATCCGGTGGAGCCTCCGGACGACCGCCGGTGGACGTGGGGCAGGCTGGCCCGCGCGCGGAGGTCATCGAATCGGGTCTGGATCAGCTCCCGGGTAAGAAACGGGAAGTCCAGGAGATCATATGGGGACTGCAGCCGCTGGGGCGGCACCCCTGGCTCGTCCAGGATCGCGCGGTAGTAAGGAACATGAGCGTACGCGAACTCCACCAGACGCCGCAGTCGGACGAACTGATACTCCGCCAGCCGCTCAGGGCTCAACCACTGAGTGTGCTCGAGCTCCGCGAGCCACCGGAAGGTGGGCTTCCGCTTGAGGCGCTCGTGCAGCGGGAACAGCACGTGACGGACCAGCGACTTGTTCATGTCGATCTCTTCAACGCCGCGTTCAGCTCGTCGAGGGCCTGTTCCACGCTCTCGGTCCAGTCGAAGCGCTGCGCATGACGGACGATGGCGTCTCGGTCCCACGGCTGCTCCACGGCCCGGAGCAGCGCATCGCGCAGGGCGGCGGCGTCACCGTACGGCACGAGGAAGCCGTCCTCCCCGTGGCGTACGATCTCTGGCGAGCCCCCAACGCGGGTCGCGACCACGGGCGTGCCGCAGGCCAGGGACTCGAGCAGAACGTTCGGCCAGCCCTCGGACTGCGTCGCGAGGATCGACACATCGGCCGCGCTGAACCACGAGCGGAGCTCGGTTTGCGGCCGGGGCCCGGCGAACAGGACGTGCCGGTCGAGCCCGAGCTTTCGGATGGCGTCTTGCAGACGGCGCTCATAGGCTTCGCCCCGGCGGGGGCTGCCCACCACGACGTACAGCGCGTCGGGGTACCGCGCGACCAGGGACGGCAGCACATCGACGACCGCATGCTGGCCCTTGCCTTCATAGATGCCCGCTACAGTGAGCAGAACCGTCGCGCTCTCCGGGAGTCCGCAGAGTCGCCGGGCTTCCCGTCGAACCATGGGGCTGAAGACCGTCGGGTCAACGCCGTTCGGGATGACCCGCACGCGGTCGGCCGGAATGCCCAGCCCCACCGCGACACCCTTGAGGGACTCGCTCACCGACGTCACCCGGTCCGCGTGACGCAGCGCCCAGCGAAGCTGGGGCCGGTGGAGCCGGTAGCCCGACAGGCGAACGATGCTGCCCCGGAGGGTGACGACGACCGGGCAGCCGAAGAGCCCGGCCAGAAGCGTGGCGGCGAGCCCGTCGGGGAAGGCGAAGTGCGCGTCGATGACCTCGAATGGGAAGCTCCGTCGGAGGCGCGCGACAAACCGTATGAGGGAGAGGAAGTACAGCACCCCGTCGAAGGACTTCCCGTAGCGCGGCAGCGAGAAAAACCGCGGATGGTAGACGGCGAGCCCATCCTGGTGCTCGAGGAAGGGCACCGTAGCGCGCTCCTTCCTGATCCACCGGTTCATGGGGAACCAAGGTACCGGGGCTGCCACCACAACGTCGCAACGCTTGGCGAGCCTCCGGATCCGCTCGCGGACAAAGACCCCTCGCGTTGGCTGATTCACGCTCGGGAAGGTGGAGCTCAGCACGAGGACGCGCATCACGCCCCCCCGCCGTAGATGGGCAGATAGCGGGTTACGATTCGCTCCCAGGTGCGCTCGCTCTCGACCCATCGGCGGCCCCCGGCGCCCAGCTGCGCCCGCAGCTCGGGATCCCGTCCCAGGCGGCTGGCTTGCTCGACGAGCGACTCCGGGCTCTCCGCCTTGAAGAGCAGGCCGGTCTCGCCGTCGCTGACGAGCTCCGCATGGCCGCCGATGTCGCTGGCCAGCACCGGAATGCCCATAGCCATGGCCTCGAGCGGCTTGAGCGGCGTCACCAGCTCGGTCAGCCGGTTGCGCCGTCGGGGGAGCACGAAAACGTCAACGAGGGTGTAGAAGTCGCGCACCCGCTCCTGCGGGACCCGGCCGGGCATGAGCACGGCGGCGCCGGCTCGCTGAGCGGCGGCGCGGACGGCTTGCTCGTCGCGTCCGCCTCCCACGAGGAGCAGGCGGGCGCCCGGAATGCGACCGAGAAGCTCCGGCATGGCCTCGATGAGGAATGGGAGGCCTTCGTACCGGCTGAAGGAGCCGATATAGCCGAATACCGGGCCGGCGCCGAGCCCCAGCTGGACCGCCAGATCGGTCGCCCGGGCCCGAGGATCGAGCCATTCGGCTCCTACTCCATTCGGCACCACCGCGACGCGGCCCGGCGGAATGCCGCGGGAGACGACCTCCGACCGGATGCCCTCGCAGATGGCCACCACTCGATGCGCTCGCCGCAGCACGACCGCCTCGAGCGCCCGGCTCACGCGATAGCGCACGGAGCCCTCGGCGAAGCTGCCATTGTTGACGGCCGCGTCCTCCCAGAAGGTGCGCACCTCGTAGATGACCGGCAGCCCGAGCCGCCGTCCCGCCCACAGCGCCGGCAGCCCATTGAGAGAGGGCGAATGAGCGTGAATCAGCTCGGTACCCTCGGCGCGGGCGACCCGGATGATGCGAGAGGCCAGGCGCAGCATGAGCAGGAGCTCGCGCGCGAAGGGCAGCCGCCCGCCGGTCCGCCCGGTCCTGTAGTGCGGAATGCCGTCCACGAGCTCGCGACCGTCGTGCTCGGTGCCCTGCTTGGGCGAGGTCAGCACGACCGGCTCGAGCCCCAGGCGCTTCTGGGCGGTCACGATGCTGCGGCTCCGATAGCTGTAGCCGCTCCCGATGGGCAAGGAGTGGTCGAGGACGTGGAGGATCTTCATGCGGACTCCTGCTTCTTCCCTGCGACGGAGAGGGGTTCGCGCCCAGGCCGTGGCCTGGAAGGGTCGGACAGTCCCCAGAAGGCTCGGATGCGTTGCCTGGTGCCCAGCACGCCTACGCCCTCGATCTGAGCACGAAGAGCCAGCACGTCGAACGCGTTGCTCACGCCGACCCTCCGGACATTGTTCGGGTCGATTTGCCCGACATTGGAGCCGCCATAAGCCGACGCGATCAGCGTGAAGCCTGCCGCTCGGATTTCCTGGAGGACGGCAGGCGTGATGTCCTCCCGCCCGCCGAACGGATACGCGAAGCTGCGAACGGGGGTGGTCAGCATTCGCTGGAGTGTCTCCCGGCTGTCGCGGACCTCGTCTCTCGCCTCGCTCAACGGGGCGCGTCCGAGATTCGCGTGGGTCATGCCGTGTGAGCCGATCTCGAAGCCGCGGGCAGCCAGGCTTCTCACCTGATCCAACGAGAGATTGGTGAATCGGTGTGGCGAGCGCCGGTCGTGCGCGAAGCTGCCGGACGTGCCGACGAGCCCGGCTGTGACGAAGAAGGTCGCCGGAATACCGAAGTGCTCCAGGATAGGGGCCGCTGCCTCGCAATTGTCGGCGTAGCCGTCATCGAACGTCACGACGACGACGTGTGGGCCGAGATAGCGCCCGGTGTTGAGCCGGCTGACAGCCTCCGAGAGGCTGAGAACCGGGTAGCGCCTCTTCAGCATCGCCATGTGCTCGATGAATCGGTCAATACTGGTGGTCACATTGTCCACGGAGACGTCGTTCACACGGTGATACAGCAGGACCGTGCATCGGGTCCTGCGGCAGAAGCGGAGCCAGGCGTTTCGCAGCCACACCGGGCCTCCGGTCAGGCAGATCCGGTAGAAGATGGCCTTGAATGCCCGCTTCCGGGGCGATTCGGGGACCGTTCCGAGGCGGCGGGCGAGGACGGTGCGCTGCGCGCGCGTGGGAACGGTGTAGGCGGGTAGGGTCGACGGGCGCTGTGGACGCGGCCTCGCCTGGCCGCCGGCGAGTGCCTGGACCGCCTCCGCGAGCAGGTCGGCGGCAAGGTGATCCAGCTTCAGCTTCAGGCTGTGCTCGGTTTCGGTCGCCTCGATCGGGACGGAGGCCTCCGTCATGATGTCGCCGGCGTCGAGTTTTTCGGCGACGAGATGGACTGTCGCGCCTGCCTCTGTCTCGCCGTTGTAGAGCTCCCAGAACGCCGGCGGCTGGCCGCGATACTGCGGAACCTGTCCCTTATGGATGTTGATGGATCCGAGGCGTGGAAGCGCGAACGTATCGCGTGTGAGGATGCGGGTGCCGATGACCACGCCAAGATCCGCATGGAGACTCGAGATATGGCGCTGGGCCTCGGACGAATTCAGCGAACCGACCGCGCGGTACGGAATGTGGTGGCGGGTCGCGAGGTCTGTGAGGGCGCGGACCTCGGACGGGAAGATGGCCCGGCGAATCGGACGGGGGTCGAAGCGGCGCGGACCGGCTGGAATCCACAGCCCGCAGGCCCGAGCGATGAGCCGGCCGAGCAGATAGGCAACTCCGTCGCGGCGGCCGCGTTTCCAGAATCGCCGCAGGCGGGTCTTGAGCGTGTAGGCGCCACGATCATACACAAGACCTGCAATCTCGACGCCCGGTACCGCCAGCAGCCTGGTGATCGCCTGTAGAGTTGACGGCGAATCCCAGCCCGTGAGGACGACGATTCGGAAGGGAGGCGCGAGGCGGGTCATCGGCGGCTCCGGGTGGCGAGGTGGCGACAGTAGAGATCGTCGTAGGCGGCGAGCATGCGGGGGAGTCCGAACTCCGAGTCCGCGCGGTGTCGAGCAGCCTGTCCATGAGCCGCCCTGAGACCAGGATCTTCGACGTAGCGCAAGAGAGCGGCAACGAGTGAGTCGGCGGATCGGGGCTCGACAAGGAGACCGGTCACCTCATGCAGCACGAGCTCGGGGTTCCCGCCCACACGGGTGGCCACGACAGGCAGCCCCGTTGCCATGGCCTCCAGAATGGTATTGGACATGCCTTCGCCGAGCGACGGAAGGACGAATACGTCGAGGCCGCGAAGGATCCTGGGCACGTCGTCCCGCTCCCCGAGGAGATGCACGCGGCGGGTGAGCGCAAGGGACTGGATCGCTCCCTCGAGCTCTGCATGGCAGGGCCCGCCCCCGGTGATGTAGAGCAGGACGCGAGGATCCGAGGTGATTCGGGAAAAGGCCCGGATCAGTCCCAGATGGTCCTTGACGGGATCGAGGCGCCCGACGGTGCCGATCGCGATGGATCCGTCGGGGATGCCCAGCGCGCGCCGGGCCGCGTCGCGGCCATCCGGGGAGAAGGCGCGTGTATCAACGCCGTTGTAGATGGTGCGGACCTTTCGGGCCGGAATCCGCACCTCTTCGACCAGCCATCGCTCGAGGTCATGAGTGACGACGACGAATTCGGTGACCAGCGGCGCCAGCAGTCGCCGGATACGCTGTCTGCGCCTGTTCTTACCGTCCGGGTCCGCCGCCTCGCGACCGTGCTCTCCATGGATGACAACGGGCACCCCGGCCAGCCGCGCGGCGACGACGGCGTCGATGCAGGACCAGTTGCGGGTGTGCACGATGTCGGGACGGAGCTTCCGGAAGAGGCGTGCCATGCGAATGGCGTTCCAGCGGTCCGGCCTATGCTGGTCGCCCATAGACACGACAGGGACCCCCGGGGGGATCAGTTGGCTCACCGGGCCCGTGCGGGCAGGTGTCACGACGGCCTGTGGCACATCCGGGCCGAAATACTCGACCAGACGAACCACGACCTTTTCCAGTCCGCCGACCCTCAAGGTAGGGATGACGTGGACGACCCGCGGGGCGGGGGCCGCGGGCGCCACGAGCCCCCGCGACAGCGACACCGGCGCGCTCATTGCCGGCCCTCCGGGGCGAGCGCCGCATACAGGGAGGCCGCCAGGGGACCGACCGTGTCAAGGCTCTCGCGGGCCCGGCCGTCGGGCCCTACGGGCAGGGCGATGCGGACGAGGAGCGCGTCGGCGCGCCGGGCGAAGATCACGTCGCTCATCAGCGCGAGCCGGAAGCGATACTCGTTTCCGTAGACGCGGTTCCCGATCTGGTGCCAGTACGCGACGAGGAGCCGCCGGGAGTCCTGGTGGACGATCACGGCCGGAAGCGTGATGGGGCCCGCGGCGGACCCGTCCAGGGGCACGGCGAAGGAGACCGGCTCGATGAGGCTCGCGCCGCGCTGCGGGTAGATCTTGTTGATGGAGGCCCGGCGCGCGTCATCATCCTGGCCGACGAACAGGGCCACGGATACCCAGGCGAGGTGATTGCCATTGCGGTAGGTCCGTCTGACCGAAATCTTTTCATTGGGGTCCGGCGGCAAGATCTCCTCGGGGACGCCCTCGGCACCGACCCACGTGCCGAGCGTCATCGGGACCGCGTACAGCGAGACGGGATTCACGGCGCCCTTCACCGGCGGGGCCATGCGGAGGACAACGGCGCTTGCGGCGAAGAGAATCAAGATCACGCCGAGCCGCCAGCCGGTCCTCACGAGGACGCCCTCCTCCAGATGCGCGTCAGGAGCGCGTCGAGGACCACCAGGAGGACAACCGTCGCGAGGAAGACCGAGGTCCCGCTGAACTTGTGGATCACGTTGTTGAGAGCGACGGGGCCCAGGTAGTAGGCGCTGAGCGACGTGACGATGAGGCGGACGATATTCGAGAGAAGCCCGAGCGGTGCCGCGGAGAGCGTGAGCGCCACGCGGATCCAGGTGGGCCGCGGCTGCATCTGGGCATAGGCCCCGCCGAGCGCCAGCAGGGCGGCGATGGCGGGGACGCTGCTGCAGTCGGCGGCCACCTCGAGCGTCATGTTCGCCAGGTGAAGCATCACGCCGTCTCGCAGCACGGGCACGCCGAGCCATCCGAGGGCGGCGGCGGTGACCCCGGCGTCGAAGAGCTGCGACCGGTAGGTGAGGGCACTGAGCGTCAGGTACGGGAGCGGAATCATGAACGCCAGGTAGGCGATGGGGACCCAGGCGTGACGGGCGACGCGGGTGCCGTCGAGAAAGAGGACGGTTCCGAGCAGCGCAAGCGGCAGCGACAGCCTCGCGACGAACGGCTCGCCGCCCAGCGACCCGATGACGAGCATCCCCAGCGCGAGGATGATGAGGGGCAGGCCGACGATCGACCCCTCGACGGGCGCCTCCGCGAGCAGGCGGCGCCGGTGCCACAGCAGGTAGGCGGAGATGAGTGGTATTGCGAAGCCATGGGAGAGGCTCGGGAACTCGCTCCAGTCTGCGGCCATACTGATCACGACGGGCGCATAGAGTCCCAGCGCGGCGGCGGCGGCGATCCCAAGGGCCAGCCAGGACAGAGGACTCTCGGCACGAAGGGCGACGCCGTCCGCGACGGTCTGTCGGGCAACATCGCCATCCACAACCTTCTCCTCGGCCACCGCGCCGTTCACGGTTTCTCCTCCGGGAACAGCAGTGTCACGGTGGTGCCGCGCCCCTCCTGGCTCGAGACCTCGATGCGGCCGGCATGCGCCGTCATGATCTCGCGCGCCTGGTAGAGGCCGATGCCCCAGCCGCCCTTCTTCGTGGTCTGAAACGGCACGAAGAGCGAGGTCCGGACGAACTCTTCGGTCATGCCGCAGCCTGTGTCCGTCACGGCGCAGGCGACCATGCCGTCCTGACGGCAGACGCGGAGCGTGATCGTACCCTCGCCGTCCATCGCCTCAACGGCGTTCGTGATCAAGTTCTGTATGACACGCTGGATGGCGTCGCTATCGCCTCGGACGCAGGACACGGAGTCGAGGGCCAGCGTCAGGTGAAGCACGGGCCCCATCGACATGGACGCGACTGTGTCGCGCGCCAGCTCGTCCAGCGGCAGGCTCTCGAACTCGAGCTCGGTCGCTGGCTGGCGAGTTGACAGCCTGCCGACGAGCTTCTGCATGCGCGCGACCGTGCGCGTGAGGGTCCCGAGCGCGCCGACCCGGAATTTAGGATCGTCGAAGTGCTTCGGCGCGTTCTGGGTCAGCATCGAGAGCGCCGAGACCGAGTTCTTGAGGTCGTGGATGATGAAGGACGAGAGCCGGTTGAAGGCCTCGAAGGCGCGGGACTGGGCCAGGCGCTCGGAGAGCTGAACGGTCGCGGTGGCGCTGGCCGCCTGCTCTCCGAGCGTGGTGAGCAGATCCAGGTCCTCCTGGGTATAGGGCGCGCCGGTCTGCTCGGCTCCGACCAGCAACACCCCCACCAGGCGTCCCTGGGTGCGCAGGGGGACGGCCAGGACGAGCCCCGCGGCGAGCAGGGCCTCCGCCCGACCGTTCCCGAGAGTCGTGAGGTGCCGCGCCTCAGGCGCCTTCTGGCCCGTCAGGAAGTCATCGGGTGTCGCCTCGAGCGTCTTCGGGAGCGGTCCGGCACTGAGGACGGAATGGAACCGAAGGGCGCCGTCGGTCTCGTCTGCCAAGTACAGCGCGGCCTTCCGCGCGCCGATGGTCTGGGTGACGCTCCGCAGCAGCTGGGTCGCGAGGCCGTCGAGTGTGACCCGCGCCGTCAAGTTGGCCGTGAACGTCCGCCACTGCTGGCGGTAGTCGTACTTGTCCGCGTAGAAATGGGTGCTGATGTAGCGCTTGAATCGCCAGCGCAGGCTCTCCGACAGCGCAAGGGCCGCCAGGCCCATCACGGCGACGAAGACGACCAGGGTGCCCACGAGCGCCGCCTCGGGAATCCCCAGCGCGTTCAGGAGCCATCCGGCTGCGCCGGCAAGGAAAAGATAGAGGCCGCACAGGCCCACCACGGTGGACCGGTACACGAAGTGCCGGGAGACCGTCAGATCGGTGCGAAGGGCGCCCGAACGGAGGAGCCCGATAGCGACGAAAAGCTCGCCGATGATCAGGGCACTCGTTTCGATGAGGAGGCTCTGCCGATCGAGCACGTGAAAGAGCAGGGCCTGGCCGAGCAGGTAGAACCTGACGGCGAAGATGCCCCCCAAGCCCAGGGCCAGGTACTTGAACTGCCACCGGACGGAGCCCTGTGAGTTGCGAAGAGAAGGCTCGAGACCGTACAGCACCGCGATCGTGGCGAGCAGCTCGATGGCGATCCCGCCCTGACCGAGCAAGGAGAGCTGGGCGTAGCGGAAGGGGCCCGTGGCGTTCGGCACGAGGAAGAAGGGCCAGAGCACGTTGACCGCGGCCGTGACCGCCAGGCCGGCGCTCCCCAGCGACAGGGAGAACCGCCAGCCGCGCGGGATGCGGGCATCGGCGTGGCGGCCTGCCAGGAAGGCGAACAGGCACCAGGGAATCGGCACGAGGAGGGCCACGGACTGGAGCGCAATCATCCACCTTTGGTGGCTCTCGGGCGTCAGCGAGTAGAACAGGAGCCCGTAGACCAGGAGCGACTGGAGCGCGAAGGTGACCATTCCACCGGCGAACGTGACCTGCCGCAGCCGGCGGGGTGGCCGAAGCAGGGAGATCCCTGCAAAGACCAGGCTCAGGGCAGCGGCAACCAGGGGAGCGCCGGCCATCATGCTTTCACTCCAACGATCCAGTAGGCCTGCGGAGCCAACGCCCGAACGCCCGGCATGGTCTCGAGCGCTCGAACAACCCAGGGCTGTCCGAGCGTGCGCTCGAGGCCGGGCAAGGAGCGTGGGGGAAGCAGAATACTGAGTCGGCGGACGGGCCGGAGGCCCAAGGAAGCCATTGTCCGCTCGACCGCCCCCGGCGAGCCATAGCGAAGCCGGGTCGGCTGACGCCGGATGAAGGCCGAGAGTCTGCGGAACGCGGCCAAGAGACCCCACGGGTTGAGAGTTTCGACCACCGCCACCCCGGAAGGTCCGAGGACGCGGGCGATTTCAGCGAGCGCGGTTTCGGGTCCCTCCAGGGCCTGGAGTACGCCGATGCAGGCGACGACCTGGAAGCTCCGGTCCTGGAACGGGAGGCAGGAGGCATCGCCGGAGACATACCGTCCCACCCGCGGTACGTCCGCCGCCACCGCGCGGCGAAGGCTCGGCAGCGAGTAGTCGAGGCCGACCACCGGGTGTCCGCGCTTGGCGAGCACACGGACATAGGTCCCCGCCCCGCAGCCCAGCTCGAGCGCGCGGGCCCCGGCGCCGAGGAGGCCCCGGTCGAGGAGCGCCTCGAAGACGGCCACACGGCGCCGGAGGCCCGCCGCGGACCAGCCTGAGACAAGATGCTCGGGCTGGTGCCGAGTGGCGAACTTCTCGAACCGGCTCTGCCACTGTCGCTCGAAGCCTGTCATGGCGTATCTACGTATTGCCGGTGCCAGAGCTCGAGCACCATCAGCGCCCAGAGTTGTGAGGACTGGTTGCGGTAGCCGCTCTGGTGAGCATCCCAGATCCGCTTGACTGCCTCGGGCCGCACATACCCGCGGCCCGCCGCCTGGGTGGAGAACAACAGGTCACGCGCCATGTCCCGCAGATCCCCTCGCAGCCATGCCGCGAGCGGCAGCTCGAACCCCTGCTTGGGGCGGTGGACGGCCGCGGCGGGCAGTCGCTCCGCCACGTGACGCTTGAGCAGGTATTTCGAGACGGAGCCGCGGAACTTAAGTTGCGGCGGCAGGCTCGCGGCGAACTCGATGATCTTGTGATCGAGGAGCGGCGAGCGCACCTCGAGTGAGCAGGCCATGCTCATGCGGTCCACCTTGACCAGGATGTCGTTGGCAAGCCAGGTCTTGAAGTCCACGTAGAGGATGCGCGAGAGCGGATCGGCGTCGCGGACCCGCTCGAAGTGCCGGGCGAAGCCGGCGATGGGATCGTGGTGCCGGGCCTGGGCGAGGAACTCGGGGGTGCAGAGCGCCTGCTTCTCCTCGTCAAGGAACAGCGACATATCGTTGAAATAGGCGCGCTCGAATGACTGGCCGAGGTTCGAGAGCACGAGCTTGAGGCGCAGCGGCCGCGGGATGAGGTCCGAGCGTGGGTAGACCCGCGCCAGCGGGCCGAGGACCCCGCGACGCACGGGGCCGGGGATGAGCCGCCGCAGCCGCTGCTCCAGCCGGTGGACGCCGTAGCGGCGCTGATAGCCGGCGAAGAGCTCGTCGCCGCCGTCGCCGGACAGCACCACGGTGACCCGCTCGCGGGCGGCACGGGAGACGTAGTAGGTGGGCAGCGCCGAGGAATCGGCGAAGGGCTGGTCCAGGTGCCAGACGAGTCGCGGCAGATCGCTGATCGCGTCGGGCTTGACCAGGACCTCGTGGTGCTCGGTGCCCAGCGCCTTCGCCACGACCCGGGCGTGCTCGAGCTCGCTGTGGGTGCGCTCGACGAAGCCGACGCAGGTCGTGACCACGGGCCGGGCGGATTGCCGGGCCATGGAGGCGACGACGGCGGAGGAGTCCACCCCGCCGCTGAGGAAGGCGCCCAGCGGCACGTCCGCGACCATCCGCATGCCGACGGCCTCGTCGAAGAGGGCCGAGAAGGCCTCCGACGCCGCACCGGGCGTCGCGGGCCCCGTGCGGTCGAAGACCACGTCCCAGTACTCGTGCAGGCGCACGCGGCCGCGCTCCCAGACCAGAAGGTGCCCGGGCGGGATTTGCTGGATGTCCTGGAACACGGTGCCGGGCGCCGGGATGACGCCAAAGGTGAAATAGTCGCTCAATCCCTCCGGAGAGACGCGCCGCTTGATGCTCGAATCTTGCAGGAGGGCCTTGATCTCGGAGGCGAAGACCAGGCGCTCCCCGTCGGCGTGGTAGTAGAGCGGCTTCTTTCCCGCGCGGTCCCGCCCCAGGACCAAGCGGCGGTGGGACTCGTCCCAGAGCGCGAAGGCGAACATGCCGCGCAGCCGCTTCACGAACTCGAGGCCGAAGTCCTCGTAGGCGTGGACGATGGTCTCCGTGTCCGACCGGGTCGCGAAGGTATGCCCGCGCGCCTCGAGCTCGCGCGCCAGCTCGGGGAAGTTGTAGATCTCGCCGTTGAAGACCACGGCGACGGAGCGGGTCTCGTTGTAGATAGGCTGGTCGCCGGTGGCGAGGTCTATGATGCTGAGCCGCCGGTGTCCCAGTCCCACGCCCGGCCCGAAGTGAGAGCCGTCGGCGTCCGGCCCGCGGTGGCGCAGGACGCCCGTCATACGACCGAGGAGCTCCCGGTCCACGGGGTGCCGGGGGTCGGTGAAGGCGAAGCCGGCTATCCCGCACATGGCTACGGGGCCTCCCGTGCGGCCGCCGGGGCGCGGTCCACCCACTGCCGCATCCACAGCTCGAAGCAGATGAGCGACCAGAGACGCGCCGAGCAGTCGCGGCGGCCCGCGTCGTGGGTGGCCATGAGCGCTTCCACCTCCGAGGTGCGGAAGATGCCGCGCTGCCGGGCCTGCGGCCCCAGCAGCACATCACGCGTCATGTCGTGAAGCTCGCGGCGGAACCAGGCGCCCAGCGGCACGCCGAAGCCCATCTTCTTCCGCGTGAGGATTTCCGGCGGGAGGTCATTGGCCATGGCGCGCTTGAGCAGGTACTTCCCGGTGCCCTCTCGCAGCTTGAGGCCGGACGGGATGGTCGCCACGAGCTCCATGAGCCGGTGGTCCAGGAGCGGCACGCGAGACTCGAGCGACACCGCCATGCTGGTCCGGTCCACCTTGGTCAGGATGTCATCGGGCAGATAGGTGGCGATGTCGATGTGCTGGAGAGCCGATACATAGTCCGGCGCGCCGGCCTCGGCGGCCAGCCGCGAGAAGACCGCGGGATCCGCGGCGGAACGGGCCAGATCGGCCAGCTCGTCGGACAGGAGGCGGCGGAGCGTCTCATGGCGCTGATAGGTGACCAGCCGGAAGTACCGCTCGAGCGGCTCGGCCCCGAGGAGCCCCGCCCAGGCCTGACCGGGCGCACCGGTCGGCAGGAGGGCCGAGGCGAGCCGGCAGAGCGGATGGGCCAGGCGCGCCGGCCCGCTGTCGAGGCGCTCGTGGAGCGCCAGGGCCCGGGCGTAGCGGCGGTAGCCGGCGAAGTTCTCGTCGCCGCCATCCCCGGAGAGCGCCACGGTGACATGCTCGCGGGTGATCTTGGACACGTAGTAGGTCGGAATGGCCGAGGAGTCGGCAAATGGCTCGTCGAAGTGCCAGGCGAGCTTGGGCAGGACGTCGAGCGCATTGGGCTTGACCACCAGCTCGTAATGGTCGGTGCCGTAGCGGGCGGCGACCTGGCGGGCGAAGCGGAGCTCGTCGAAGTCGGCCTCGTCGAAGCCGATGGAGAAGGTGCGGATAGGCGCGGAAGAGGCCTGAGCCATCAGGGCGACGACGGTGCTCGAGTCCACGCCGCCGCTCAGGAAGGCGCCGATGGGCACATCGCTGACCATGTGGCTCTGCACGGCATCCGCCAGCTCCGCCCGTAACCGCTCGATCCACTCCTGTTCCGTCGGGCCCTGGTCGGGATCCAGGCGAAGCGTCCAGTAGCGCGACACCACGGGCTCGCCACCCTCCAGCGGTAGCACCAGGGTGGAGGCCGGCGGCAGCTTCCGGATCGCCTTGAAGATGGTGCGGGGCGCCGGCACATAGTGATAGGTCAGGTAATCGCCCAGCGCGTCCCAGTCGAGCTCGCGCGGCACGCCGGGGTCCTCGAGGATGCCCTTGATCTCGGAGGCGAAGAGAAGCCGCCGTCCGTCCCAGGCATAGACCAGCGGCTTGATGCCCGCGCGGTCGCGCGCCAGGAAGAGCCGGCGGGCCCGCTCGTCCAGAATGGCGAACGCGAACATCCCGCGCAGCCGGGTGACGCAGGCCGGGCCGTCGGCCTCGTAGGCCCGCAGGATGACCTCGGTGTCGGACGTCGTGGCGAAGCGGGCCCCGCGCGACTCCAGCTCGCGGCGCAGCTCGCGGAAGTTGTAAATCTCCCCATTGAACACGATCCGGATCGCGCCGTCCTCGCTGGCCATGGGCTGATCCCCGGTGGCCAGGTCGATGATGGCCAGCCGCCGGTGACCGAGCCCGGCGCCGCCGCGGCAGACGATGCCCTCACCGTCCGGGCCGCGATGGGCCTGGACCGTGGTCATGGCGCGCAGGAGCGCCTCATCCACGGGGTGACCCGTCAGGTTGACGATCCCGGCGATCCCGCACATGGCTAGCCGCGCCTCACTTGAGCCGCTCCCACTGATGGGGATAAAAGACGTATCCGGTGGACTCGCGTGAGGCCGCGCGGTGGCCGTCCACCACGAGCCGAAGCGCGCGCCGGCGGAGGTCGTAATAGCGCCTCGTCGCCGGATCAAGGACATAGACGTCCAGCGTGTACGCGCCCTTGTTGAACAGCAGGGGGCTGAGCGTCAGACGAAGGACGCCGTGATCCACCGGCGCCGTGACCTTGATCGAGTCTGGATCGGTGACGACGCCTCCCAGATCGTAGCCGTGAACATCGTGGACGGAGACGCCGAACACGACTCCGGGGATCGGTCGTGACGCCGAGTAGGTGACGTCAATGACCACCGTATCCTCGCGATCGAAGCGGTTCTGGGACCGCTCGCTCGCGTCGGCCATGGCGACGTCGAGAATGGAAATCGGCCGATCGCCGCCGCTGTCCCGGGCTTCGTGGTGGCTGTCCTCGGCGCTCATGTCCGCGGTGACATGCTCGAGGTATGCATCCACGACGGCGTCGGAATCCCCGAACATGCGGATCGTGCCGTGGTCAATCCAGAGCACAGTCTTGGCGTGCTCGGTGATATTCGGCAGGTGGTGGGAGACGAGGATGATGGTTTTGTCCTGCTCCTTGAGCTCGGCCAGCTTGTTCAGGCACTTGGCCTGGAAGGAGGCGTCGCCGACCGCCAGGATCTCGTCGATGAGCAGAATGTCCGGGTCCGTGTGAGCGGCCACTGCGAAGCCCAGCCGCATCTGCATGCCGGAGGAATAAAACTTGATGGGGGTATCGATGAATCGCTCGACCTCGGCGAAGGCCACGATCTGGTCGAACTTGCGCTGAACCTCGCGGCGGGTCATGCCCATGATGGAGCCGTTCAGGAAGATGTTCTCCCGACCGCTCAGGTCCGGGTGAAAGCCGGCCCCGATTTCGATGAGCGAGCCGAGCCGGCCGTTGGTCACGAAGGAGCCAGTGGTAGGCACCGTGACCCGAGACAGGATCTTCAGCAGGGTGCTCTTCCCGGCGCCGTTCATCCCGATCAGTCCCAAGACTTCGCCGCGCTCGAGCGAGAAGCTGACGTCGCGAAGGGCCCAGAACTCTTCGCGCGGCTGGACGTCGCGGCCGAGAAGGCGCGCCGTGAGGCGCCCCACCTCGTCCTTGAGCGAGGTGACGTACCAGCCGTGGCGGAGCCGGTATCGCTTGGAGACGCCGGAGAGCTCGATGGTCGTGTCGGACATGAGGGCGCGGATCCCTTCAGATCACATCCGCGAAGGAGCGCGCGGCGCGTTTGAACACCGAGAGCGCGATGGCGGTAATGATGACGGTGATGGCGACGCTCATGCCGAGAGCCGGTAGCTCGGGGGCGGTGCCGAGGATGAGCGCGCGACGGTAGCCGTCGATGATGGCGGCCATGGGATTGAGCATGTAGAAGGGATGGAGCCACCCCGGAATCACGCTGATCGGGTAGGCGACGGGCGTGGCGAACATCCAGAGCTGGGCGACAAGCGGCAGGGCGTGACCCATGTCACGGAAGTTCACATGAGCGGCCGAGGTCAGGCTGATCACGCCGAAAGTCAGCGTGATCTGCACGAGGAGCAGCGGGACGACCCACAAGGCAGCCAGCGAGAGCGACACCTTGTAGTAGAAGAGCATCCCGACGAAGAGCAGCGAGGCCACGCCGAGGTCGAGGAGTCCCGCCAGGAGGACCGCGATCAGGAGAGTCTCGCGCGGGAAATAGATCTTCCGGATCAACGTGGCGTTCGACACCATCGCGACGGTCCCGCCGCTGATGGCGTTGGAGAAGAAGGTCCAGAAGATCAGGGCGCTGTAAGCGAAGACTGGATAGGGGATCCCGTCGCTCGGCACCTTGGCAAAGAGCGAGAAGACCAGGGTGAAGACGACCATCATGGACAGCGGCTGGAGCAGGGACCAGGCGACGCCGAGCGCGGTCTGCTTGTAGCGCGCCTTGATGTCGCGCAGGGCGAAGCTCGAGATCAGGTCCCAGTGCCGGAAGACGTTGACGAAGGTCTCACGCATGACGCTTCCTCGAGGGCAGAGGACGGGGCGAGGGCAGGGGACGGCGCGGCGCTCGAGCCGGTAGAGCCAACGCCGAGGCAACCGTTGTCCGCCCGCGTCGGGCCGGGACCGGCGCAGGCACCAGGGCTTTCTCCGCCTCGTTCGAGAGCGCGCGGAGCATGACGCTGGACGCGACGAAGTAGAAGTAGAGGTCGAAGTAGGCGACCGTAATGAAGGCCCCGGCAATCATGTACGGGTAGAGGCAGAGCTGGGTCATCTCCGCATAGTTGGCGAGGTAGCCGTACTCCGCGTGTCCCCGCCACCGCTTCCGGATCCGCCGCAGGGTCACCAGCGTGCCGGCGAGGACAAGGAGATAGAGGCCGAAGCCCAGGAAGCCGTGTTCTGAGAGCACCTCGAAGTAGAGGCTGTGGGTGTCTCGGACCGCCAGGAAGTCCGACCCGTAGTAGATGTTCCAGATGTCTTCGTTCCACAGGGCCCGGAAGCCGCCGCCCGCGAAGGGATGGTCGAGCGCGATGTTCCAGGCGGTGCGCCAGGCCTCGAATCGCCCCTGGACGGAGGTGTCACGCGTCGCGGCCGATTCCTGCTCGCCGATGGATTGGATCCGCTCCCAGAGACGGTCAGGCAGGAACGGGGCGGCGACGAGCGCTCCGATGAGGAGGACTATCCCGAACCGAAGGCGCCAGGGGGAGCGCCAGATCAGGACGGCGAGGATGATCACGAGTCCCAGAAAGGCGCCCCGCGAGTAAGTAAAGACGATGGCGATGATGGTGAAGAAGAAGGTAACCCGCAGGACCTTCTTCAGCCAGGGCCGGGGTTCCTCACGCGAGAGGTACAGCAGCATGGGGAGGATCATGCAGAGCGCCAGCCCGAGCGTGTTGTTGTCGGCAAAGAAGCTCATGTCGGGGCCGAAGACGCGCTCGCCTCCGCCGGTCCGCAGGACCCAGACCCCACCCTTGAGCCCGTAGAATCCCAGGCCGAGCGCCGTGACCATGTAGAGCCAGCGCAGCCGGGCCCGCTCCTGGAACAAGGTCATGGTCACGAAGGTCATGAGGAGGACCTTGCTCACCCACACCCACTTGCCCCATGCTTCCTGCGGGTTGTAGGCGAGCATGGTGGTCAGCGTGAAGTGCGCGGCCAGAAGCAGGAGCGCAAAGACCGTCCACGTCCGCGGAATCGGCTTCCGATCCTTCGTGAACACCCAACCCACGAGGGCTGCGCCCCCGATCAGCATCGCGACAGGGAGCGTTCGTCCGAAACCCCACGTCAGCCCATGCGGCACCATGAATGCGATCCAGTACCAGGCGAGGATACCGAGCCAGGGGCGGATCAGGCTGACCGGCACGAGCCCGATGAGGACAATGAGAAAGACGACGTCTCTCAGCCCGCTCATGAGCGCTCCCCGGCGACGAAGGCGATTCTGGGCGCTGAGATCATCATTCCACCGTGACGCTCTTGGCCAGGTTGCGCGGGCGGTCGACGTCGCATCCCCGCAGCACGGCAATGTGGTAGGCCAGGAGCTGGAGCGGGATGACCGTGACCAGAGGCGCCAGGAGGTCGGCTGCCGCGGGCACGATGAGCGCATCGTCCGCGCGGCGGGTCATCTCGTCATCACCGCGATGGCAGATGGCGATGACGCGGCCGCCCCGAGCCTTGGCCTCTTCCACATTGCCCACCATCCGGTCGTAGGAGCCGTCCCTCGGGGTGAGCGCGACTATCGGCATGCGTTCGTCGATGAGCGCGATGGGGCCGTGCTTCATCTCGCCGGCGGGATAGCCCTCGGCGTGGATGTAGGAGATCTCCTTGAGCTTGAGCGCGCCCTCGAGCGCGATCGGGTACTGGACCCCGCGGCCGAGGTAGAGGAAGCCCTGGCATGCCGCCAGATCGCCGGCGAGCGCGCGGACGGGCCCGTCGGCGGCCAGCGCCTCTCGCATCAGCCCCGGGATCTCCAGCAGCTCGGCGAGCCGCTTCTGGCCGTCGCGCGGCGCGAGGAAGCCGCGCCCGAGCCCGAGCGCCAGTCCGAGCAGGTAACACGCGGTGATGGTGGCGGTGAACGTTTTGGTAGAGGCCACGCCGATCTCGGGACCGGCGTGGGTGTAGATCACGCCCTGGGCCCGGCGCGCAAGGGCCGAGCCCACCACATTCGTGATGGCCAGCAGCGGCGCTCCGCGCTCCTGAGCGGCTCGGGCGGCACCCAGCGTGTCGGCGGTCTCTCCCGACTGGGATATGGCCACGACCAGCGTGTCTGGCCCCAGAATGGCCTCGCGGTAACGGAACTCGGAGGCCATGTCTGCCTCGGCCCCGAGCCCGGCCAGGCGCTCGACCATGAAGCGCCCGATCAAGGAGGCATGGTACGAGGTACCGCAGGAGACGAACACCACGCGCTTCAGCCTGGCCACCAGGTCCGGATCCAGGTTGGCCTCGGGCAAGACCACCGCGCCCTGCTCCGGAAGCACGCGCCCGCGGAAGGTGTTGGCCACCGCCTCGGGCTGCTCGTGGATCTCCTTCAGCATGAAGTGCGGGTAGCCGCCCTTCTCGGCCATCGCCGCGTCCCAGGTGATGACGTTGGGCCGTCGCTCGACCGGCCGTCCGTCGAGCGTGGAGAGCATCAGCGTGTCGGAGGTCACCACCGCCACCTCGCCATCCTCGAGAATGGTGACCGAGCGAGTGTAGGGGAGGACCGCCGGGATGTCGGAAGCGATGAACATCTCCCCGTCGCCCTGGCCGACGACAACGCTGCCGCCCCCCAGCTTGGCCGCGACCAGGCGGCCGGGTTCGTGCGCCGCGAGCATGCAGAAGGCGTAAGCGCCGCGGACGCTGCGGAGCGCGGCCTTGACCGCCGACGCCAGGTCGACGCCGCCCACGTGGTAGCGCTCGATCAGGTGGGCCATAACCTCGGTGTCGGTCTCGGAGCGGAAGCGGTGCCCGTCAGCCTCGAGCTCGGTGCGGAGCTCGAGGTAGTTCTCGAGAATGCCGTTGTGAACGACTACCAGACGTCCGGTGCAGTCTGCGTGGGGATGGGCATTGGCGTCGGACGGGCGCCCGTGGGTGGCCCAGCGGGTGTGGCCCAGCCCCGTCGAGCCCCGCACCGGCTCGCGCTCGACGAGGTGGCAGAGCTGCTCGATCTTCCCGGTGGCCCGCCGGATCTCGAGCCGGTCCTCGACCTGAACGGCGAGGCCGGCCGAGTCATAGCCTCGGTACTCCAGCCGCCGGAGCCCGTCGAGCAGGACGCCGACCGCATCACGCTTCCCTACATATCCGACGATGCCGCACATGCGCGATCGTTCTCCTCAGGCGCCCGTCAGCCGGTAGTAGGCCAGCTTGAGGGCAAAGGTGGGCAGGTGAGCCTCCCAGGGGCCTCCACGCCGGAGCTCGAATGCAGGCATGGCAGGTCCGTTGAGACCCCGGCGCGCGCTCACCGCGCAGGTAAAGCCGCACTCCTGCACGAGCCGGACCGTCGTCGAACTATAGTCTTCGGGGCCACCGTTCGGATAGGCGAAGGCGCGGACGGGCACGCCCAGGGTCCGCTCGATAGCGTCCTTGGATCCCTGGATCTCCTCGCGGGCGCGCTCCGGCGTCACGCGCGACAGGATGGGATGGGTCACGGTGTGGGCCCCGATGGAGAAGCCGAGCCCGCGCAGGGCGTCCACTTCCTCCCAGGTGAGCATGACTCGCTTTGGCCGCCCGGGCCCCCGGGGTCGGAGATCGGCCACCAGCCGCTCCACCGCTCGGCGGCGCTCGTCGTCAGGAAGAGTCTTGAGCCAGCCCATCGCGAGCTTGAGGCCGGCGAGCCGGTCTCCTTCGGTCTCGATGTGTAGCGGCTGGCAGCCGGGGAGCGTGACATCCCTGCGCCGGGAGAGCTTGAAGGCGAGGGCTACGCGATCGAACCACGGCACATCCGGCGTCCCGATGTAACCCGTCGCCAGGAAGATGGTTGCCGGCAACCTGTGCTGGGCCAGGATCGGGGCCGCGTGGCTCAGGTTGTCGCGATAGCCGTCATCGAAGGTCAGCGCCAGGGCGTTGCGGGGCGCCGTGCCCTGGCGCACGCGCTCCACGAGATCTTCCACGGCCAGCACCCGGTAGTGCCGTGCGATGTGGGCAATGCGCGCCGCGAACACGACCGTGGGCATAGCGGGCAAGAACGGGTCGTGGTCGTCGTTGACCCGGTGGAACGTCAGGATCGGGAAGCCACGTCTGGGGCTCGCGTAGATGGCCGCCGTCGCGATCGGACCCAGGAGGCGGCTGTGGTAGAGGGCGCTCGAGACCGCGCGGATGGCCTGATCCCTGAGGCTCATGCGACGTCTCCATGGTGCCCGTGCCAGAGCTCCAGCATGAGGAGCGACCACAGCAGATCGCCGTAGAACGGGGTGCGGTCATCCTCGTGGAGCCGGAAGAGCTCCTCCATCACTCCGGGCGCGAAGTACCCACGCTCCCGGCTCCGGCGGGACAGGAGCGTGTCCCGCGCCAGTTCGCGAAACGGCCCGTGGGTGCGGAGCCAGTCGCTGATGGGCAGTCCAAAGCCGTGCTTGACCTTGGCCAGGGTGGCCGCCGGGAGCAGGGTCGAGAACGCGCGTTTGAAGAGGTGGCGCTTCTCCGTTCCCCGGACCTTGTGCCAGGCGGGGAGGGTGCCCGTGAATTCCACCAGCCGCGGGTCCAGCATCGGGAAGCGCACGGCGATGCCGGCCAGCTCAGCCATCCGCGTCACTTTGAATAGGTCGTTATCGCCGATGGTGATCTTGAGATCGACATAGAGCAGCCGGTTGAGCTCGCTCCGGGCGGTGACGGCGTCAAAGTGGCGGCGGGCGATCCGGAACGGAGCGTCCGCGGTGACCGCCGAGAGAAAGTCCGGGTGGAGGAGCCGTAGGCGCTCGCGGGCGATGAAGAACTCTGTGGAGTAGAACCGGTCGGGATTCGGCTGCGACGCCCGGCCGACATAGCGCTGGGCCTTGCCCAACACGTCCATGCGGCCCGGCTTTACGGCGCCCAGAATGGGCTCGATCAGGCCCTTCCGGATCGCTCCAGGGATCAACCGGTAGCGGGCCAGAATCTGTTCGCGGCGGTAGCGCTCGTTGCCGCCGAAGATCTCGTCGCCGCCGTCCCCGGCCAGGATCAGCCGCATTCCTGTCTCGCGCGCCTGGCGCGCGCAGAGGAAGGTGGGCAGCGCCGAATTGTCGCCAAAGGGCTCGTCGTAGGCTTCGACCACCTCGGGCAGGCAGCTGAAGGCGTCATCGGCTGTGACCACGCGGGTGTAGTGGGCGGCGTCGAAGTGCCGGGCGGCCAGCTCGGCGTACTGGAGCTCGTCGTACCGAGTCTCGAGGAAGCCGATCGAGAAGGCGTTGACGCGCTCGCCCGTCAGGCGCGTCATGAGCCCCACCACAGTGCTGCTGTCGGTGCCGCCGCTCAGGAAGGCCCCCGTGTGCTTCGGGTCGGCGCCACGGAGTGCATCACCTACCGCCTCTTCGGTGTGCCGGCGGAGCGACGCCGAGGCAGCGGTGCGTGAGATCGCCCGCTCCGTGTACCGCATGTCCCAATAGGGCTCCACACGGAGCCGGCCGTCCTCCCATTCGAGGAGATGGCCCGGGGGCAGCCGCCGGATGGCGCGGTAGACCGTCTGCGGGGCGGGGATCGCGCTGTAATTGAGGTAGGCGTAGACCGCCTCGGGATCCACCGCCGATGTCGTCCCCGGCAGCGCCAGCGGGACGCTGACGCGGGTCCCGAAGGCGATGCCCTCTGGTGTCGCCGCGTAGTAGAGGCGCCGGATGCCGAAGCGGTCGGCGGCCAGCAGGAGGCGACGGGAGCGCGGCCACCAGAGCGCCAGCGCGAAGCCCCCGCGGAGAGCCGCAAGAAACCGGGCGCCGTGGCGGCGATAGCCGTCCTCGAGGACGCGGATCGTTGGCTCGACCTTCGAGGAGCCGCGGATCTCGTCCAGGTTGGTGAGGTCGTGATCCATCGCGGCCGCCGCGCCGTCCCACTGCGCGCATGCCGCCTGCTCCCCTTCGGTCGCGAGGAGGGCGCCCGGGAGGCCGATCCGGGTCCCTCGACCGGCACCGGGATCGGCGAGGGACCCGAGGGAGAGGCGGCCCGGTTCGACCGGGCGCGTCGGATCGCGATAGACGAGTCCGCCGATGAGGCTCATGCCGGGTTTCCCTGGCGTCGAAGCTTTCGGATCGCCGGCACCGCGCGGGCCTCGAGAGCGTACAGCGCCGCGCCGTACGTCCCGGGCCGGTAGATGCGCAGCCCCACGGTTTCGTGGGCGTCCGAGGTCCAGCGTGACTTGTACTCGTTCTCCCCCGGGCCCATGTCGTACTCGTGCACTCCGGACCGCGCGAACAGGGCGCGCGCGATCTCGGCGTTGAGATGGGTGCCGGGAGAGAGCTCCTCGGGGAGGGACCCGTCGAATTCCGCCCTCAGCGCATGGACCCGCCCGCCGTCCTCGAGCTGATACTCGGTCGCCACCGCGCGGCCGTCGAGGCGGAGGACCCAGAGGCGGAGCCACCCGCGCGCGCTGGCGCGCACGGTAAGCTCGCCGAAGAACTCCGGCATGCGCGGCATGGTGGCGATGGCGACCTGGCGAGGCGCCTTCCAGCTCCGGCGCGAGACGTCGAGGAGCTCGGCGAAAACCCGCCCGTCGGGCTGGACCTCGCGGTGCTGCTCGACGGCGAGAGTCCCCGCCTTGGCCAGGCGGTTGGCGACGTTGCGGATGGTCTTCTTGAATCGCTGGCTCTTGCCGGCCCAGAATTCCTCCCACGTGCCCGACACCACGAGGGATGGAGAGCGGAGAACGCTCGTCTGGTGCCAGCGGAAGCGGCCGGGGAGCCAAGCCTCCAGCGCCTTGACCGTGACCGAGGTGGCCGGCAGCCCGGCGAGCGCGAGCACGTCCCAGTCCTCACGCCTGGCGAGGTCCTTCATGACGGCTTCGATGATGGGCTCTGGAGGCCCGACGGAGAGCCAGTCTACGAAGGGAGTGTCGGGTACGTGAAGGAGGCCCACGAATCGGGCAGGGACGCCGTGGAGATCGCCCTTCCACCTGACAAGGGGCACGAGCCCCACCGGGCCGGCCGCGTCCTCGACCACGAGCGCCTCCGGCTGGCGGTCCGGAAGGGCGGCGTTCCAGCAGCAGACGAACCAGTCATGGCTGTGGAAGGGCGAGGTCTGTCCGCTCTCCGCCACGACGGCGTCCCAGACGGGGGCCAGCGCGTCGAAGTCCGCGCGATCGGTGATGCGACGAATCTTCATGGTTTCGCAGGCGCCTCAGGGGCTGCCGCCGGCCGGAACGCGCGGGGCGTGATGCTCAGGACGCGGTCGACCACTTGGGCGACGTGGACAGCCGCGGCTTCCCATGAATGGTGCGCGCGGACGAAAGCCCGGCCGCGGCTGCCCACCTCCGCGCGCATGGACTCGCTGCTGAGCAGCTCGACCAGGCGGCGGGCCATGGCCCCGGGGTCGTCCTTGACGTACACCTCTTGATCGAACTTCGCCCATAGCCCGTTCAGGCTCTTTCGGCTCGCCACAAGCGGCACGCCAGCGGCCATGGCCTCGAGCGCCCCCTGGCGCGCCCCGTTGGAGTCGCCTGAGGGCGAGACGGCGACGGCGGCGTGTCGGAAGAGGGCCCGAAGGTCCACGCCGTTGCCGACGATCTCGACGCCGGGCAGCCGCGCCAAGCGTCGCGCGGACCGGGGCAGGTACCGGCCGGGAATCACGACACGAGCGCCGGCCACTTGAGCGCGGACCGCGGGCAGCACCCCGCGGCAGAACTTTGTGGCAGCGTCGAACCCGCCGGCGCCCTCGAGGGAGCCGGTGAATGCGATGACCGGCTCGGCCGCCCGATGGGGGCCCGCCGGATAGCGCTCCGGATCCACGCCGTTCTGGACCACGACGACGGGGACCCCGGGAGCGAAGGAAGCAATCCGCTCGGCGGCCTGGACGCTCGACACCATGGAGACCGTGGCCCGCCGGGCGGCGGCCTGCTCCAACTCGCGCACCCTGGCCGCCTCGGCGCGATAGAATCCCGCCTTGAGCCGGGGGCTTCCCGCAGCGCGGCGCTCCCACCACTCTGAGTCGAGGTCCCCGAAGTCGATCACCAGCGGCCCTGGGCGCTCCAGGTCGAGCGCGTGCTGGATCATGCCGGCCGACGCGGCGTAGACCACGTCGAAGGGGGAGGTCCGCTCACGGTCGCGGAGGCGGGTGCGAAGCGCGGCGGAGTCGAAGTACGTGAGCTCGACCGACGCCTTGGCGAACAGGCGGAGCGCGCTCCACAGCCGCCGGAGGCGGCGCGGCACGACGGCGAACTCCATGTCCGGAAACTCGGCACGCAGCGCCAGGATCGTCCCCGAGTGGTCGGGGACGTCTGTGGCAAAGGCGAGCGTGAGCCGGTGACCATGGACGAGGTGTCGGGCGAAGCGGAGGAGCCGCTCCGCCTCCACCGGGTACCGTGCCGAGGGCACCCACGGACCGAGCATCAGGATTCTCATCGGGCGTCGGCGTTTCGCGAGGTCACGGCAGGTACCTCGTGAGACGGGGTCCGAGCGCCTTGGTCACGGCGAGCGGCAGGCGCTTCCAGGCCGCGATGGCCAGGCGCATCTTTGGGTTGGACGGGCTCAGGTTCGGGATGGAGCCCCGCTGCAGGATGTACTGGTACGGCAGGGCCTCAGGCTCGAATCCCCAGTGCCGCTTGAAGTGATACGGGCCGGTGCCCTCGCGGCTCCTGCCGAAGTCGAAGATCTGGTAACCCGCCGCGGCCACGCGACACATGAGCTCCCAGTACATAAAGTCATTGACGGCGAACTGGGAACCCGCGCCGAGCGCGCCGCCGTAGTAAGGGAGCGCCCGGTCCTCATAGAGAAGGGTGAGCACGCCGGCGAGAAGTCGTCCCTCGCGCCAGATGGTCAGCAGCTCGCAGTCCTGCTTGAACTCCTGGGCGATGGCGCGGAAGAGGGTGCGGGGGAAGACCGGGGAGCCCAGCCTTCGGACGCTCTCGGCGTAGACCTCGTAGAACGCGTCCAGATGCTGGAGCCCGAACTCCGACCGGAGGCCAAACTTGACGCCCTGGCGGATCATCCGCCGCTGCTTGCGGGGGATGGCCGCCATGTTCTCCTCGGAGTCGGCTGAGATCGGACGGGCGAACGTCACGTACAGCGACTTGGTCGGCAAGTCCACCTGCTGGCCGCTCCTGTGGCGCAGTTCCACGTAGTCGGCCCGGCGCTCCCGCGCCAGCCGGGTGGCGGCTTCCAGCAGCGCCGCGCGCGCCTCGGGGGATGTCGCGCAAACGCCGCCGTAGACCCCGTAGGGTACCGAGACGAGCCCGCGCCCCCCGAAGAGGCCCGGTACCTCGAACAGCGGCAGCACGCCTTCCACGCGGTCCGAACCTGCCGCCATGAGGTAGTGGGGCCGATGACCGAACGCGGCCTCGACCACGCGCTTCCACGCCAGCAAGTGGAACGGGCTCCCGTGGACGGCGGAGCGGACGAACGCGTCCCACTCGACGGTCTCCGTGGTGAGCGGTCTGATTTCCACGGCCTGCTCCTACCGCTCACCCAGCAGGACGGAGACGATCCGTCCCGCCGCCTTGCCATCCCAGAGCTCCGGCAGCTCGCCGGCGGGCCAGTGGCCCCGGCCCACGTCCTGCCAGCCGGCGTAGATTGCCTCGGGTTCTACTCCCACCAGCCTGTTGGTGCCCCGTTGGATGGTGACAGGCCGCTCAGTATTGGTCCGGAGGGTGAGGCACGGGATACCCAGGGCCGTCGTCTCCTCCTGGATGCCTCCCGAGTCGGTGAGTACGCAGCGCGCGTTGGCCATCAGCTGGACGAAGTCGAGATAGGCCAGGGGCGATACCAGGCGGAGGCCGGGCATGTCCGGCATCTGCCCGTTGAGGGCCTCGAGGCGCTGGCGGGTGCGTGGGTGGACCGGGAAGACCACGGGCAGGTCCGCCTGGATCCGCTCAATGGCGGCAAGCATGCGCCCCAGGGCCCGGTTGTCGTCCACGTTACTCGGCCGGTGCAGCGTAAGCACCGCGTACTGGCCCGCTGAGAGCCCGAGCGTGGCCAGGATGGCGGACCGTTGGGCGCGCTCGCGACAACGGAACAGCGTGTCGATCATCACGTTGCCTGCGAAGTGGACGCGATCGGCGGGAATGCCCTCGCGAGCGAGGTTCTCGTTGGCCGCCGGCTCGGTCGTGAACAGGAGATCGGAGATCTGGTCGGTGAGCACCCGGTTGAGCTCCTCGGGCATGCTCCGGTCGAAGCTCCGGAGACCGGCCTCCACGTGGGCGACGCGGAGTCCCAGCTTCACCGCGGTCAGCGCGCCGGCGAGCGTGGAGTTGACATCTCCAACTACGATCAGCGTGTCGGGCCGTTCGGCGACCAGTATCGGCTCGAGCCGGGCCATGATCTCGGCGATCTGCGCCACGGCGCTGGCTGCCCGTACCCCCAGATTCACGTCGGGCTCGGGCAGCTCCAGGTCGGCGAAGAAGCCCCCCGACATCTCCGCGTCGTAGTGCTGGCCCGTGTGGATCAGCGTGGTGGAGATGCCGCTGCGCTGGCGCAGCGCGGCCAGGATTGGAGCAACCTTGACGAAGTTCGGGCGCGCCCCCACGACGGCCGCGAGCTTCACGACGCCTCTCCGCTAACGAGGACGCCGGTCTCGGCGAGGACCTGCGCGGCGGGGGCGAAACGGAAGTCTGCGAGGAGCCGGCACAGCTTGTCCTCGGTCTCGTCGATGTTGATGGAGTGGCGGAGCCGGGTCAGCCGCCCGACGGACAGCCGGGGCTGGTGTCGATCGAGCTCCCACGGGTGGAGGTAGACCACGGCCGGCTGGCGCTCGACCTTGTTGAGGTGTCGAATAGCGAGACGCGTGAGCCCGTAGGGGAGAAGGCGGAAGTAGCCGCCGCCCGCCACCGGCAGTCGCCGCCCGAAGACGGAGAGCGTCGAGAGGGGCAGCTCGGCGATGGCACAGCCATTGCCGACGATGGGGATCCGGTTGGCGAAGATGGGGATCCGGTGGGCGAAGCGTGGGGCGTCCGGGATGCCGTACCGGTCGTGGACGATGGGGAAGATGCTCGAGTCGTACCGGAAGCCGGCCTCCATCAGCACCTCGAGGCTCCACAAGGTCTGGCGCGTGACGGAGAACGTCGGCGCCCGGTACCCGATCACGCGGGTTCCCGCAATGTCCTCGATCACCTTCTTCGCTCGCTTCACATCCTCGGCGAATTCCTGCGGGGTCAGTCGCGAGATCATCTGGTGGCTGTACCCGTGGCAAGCCAGCTCGTGCCCGCGGGCATGGATCTCCTGGACCAGGCCCGGCTGGCGCTCCGCCACCCAGCCCAGGACGAAGAACGTCGCCCGGACGTCGGCGTAGTCGAGCATGTCGAGGAGGCGTTCGGTAGGGTCGACCACGCGGCTGCCGAACGTCGGCCAGTCCTCCGGTCGAACCACGCCCGCGAAGGCCTCCGCGTGGAAGTACTCCTCGACGTCAAACGTCAATACGTTATTCATCTGCACCGATCTCAGCCAGGGCCGGATCGTTGGACTGCTGATATTCAGTCAGGGACTGGACAACGCGCGAGAGTCCGGAGACGAGAGAGACCCGTGGCACGTAGCCCAAGAGCTCGGCGGCGCGGCTGGCCTGAGGCTGCTGCGTTCTCGGGAGGGAGGCGGGCTCGGGCCAGGCACCGGCAACTGGCTGCAGGCCCAGGAGCCGACTCAGGATGGACAGGACCTCCTGGACCGACGCGGTCTGCCCTGAGCCGACGTTGATCGTCTGGCCGGCCGCCGCTGCTGCCGTCGCGGCGGCCACCGTGGCATCCACGGCATCGTCCACGTAGGTGAAGTCGAGAGCCGCCGCGGCATCGGCATCCATGACAGGTCGGCGCCGGCGCAGCGCGTCGATGAATGCCGAGACGGTCAGGCTGTCGTCCACCCTGGTCTGCCTCGGGCCGTAGACCGTGAAGTAGCGGAGGGCGACCGTCTCGAGCCCGTGCTTGGTGTAGAACACGCGGCAGTACATCTCGCCGGCCAGCTTGGACGCCGCGAAGAGCGAGGCGGGCTGGACCGGCCCGTCCTCCATCACCAGGCCGGGGGACGGAGAGCCATAGACGGAGGCGCAGGAGGCGAACACCACGCGACCCGCCCCCTCCGCCAGGGCCGCCTCAAGGACATTGAGGGTGCCCTGGACGTTGACCGTGTGGAACTCGGCCGGATCTGAAAAAGAGGCGCCGCTCGGTGGCAGCGCGGCCAGATGGAAGACACCTGCGACCCGGCGCATGGCCCGGCGCACCAGCTCGCGGTCACGGATGTCGCCGAGAATGACCTCGAGCCGAGTCCCGGCAGAGGGCGCGGCCGCGGCCTCATCGGACCGCCAGCGGGCGGCCGCCCGAAGATTATCGAGCGAGCCCGTGGACAGGTTGTCGAGGACCCTCACGCTTGCTCCATCGGCCAGGAGCCGATCGACGAGGTGGGAGCCGAGGAAGCCGGCGCCGCCTGTGACGAGAACGGTGGACATAGGGACCTCTTAGAGCGTCACGATCCAGGGCCGGGAACGTCGGTAGTCCTTCATGGCATTGCGTGTGTCGACGACCAGCGTGGCGCGGTCGGCGACCATCGCGTAGTCGAAGGCCGAGTGGTTGGTCAGGATCAGCACGCAGTCGGCGGCCGCGACGGCTTCGGCCGAAGGCTCCACCGCCGCGAGCTTCAGATCGCCGAGCGCCAACTGCGGGACGAAGGGGTCGGCGTAGGAAACCTGGGCGCCTTTGCGGGCCAGCGTCTGGATGATCTCGAGGGCAGGTGACTCACGGATGTCGTTGACGTCGGGCTTGTAGGTGACGCCCAGGACGAGGACCATGGCCCCGCGCACCGCCCGGCCGCGCTCGTTCAGCGCGTCGGCTACCAGGGTGACGACGTGCTCCGGCATGGCGCGGTTGATCTGGTCGGCGAGGGCGATGAACTGCGTCTCGTGGCCGGCGAGCCGGATCTTCCAGGACAGGTACAGCGGGTCCACCGGGATGCAGTGGCCGCCGATGCCCGGACCCGGGTAGAAGGGCATGAAGCCGAACGGCTTGGTCGCCGCCGCCTCGATCACCTCCCACGGGTCCACGCCGATCTTTCGGCAGGCGACCGCCAGTTCGTTGGCCAGCGCGATGTTCACGCTGCGAAACGTATTCTCGAGCAGCTTGGCGGTCTCGGCGACTCGCGGGCTCGAGGCCTCGAACACCGAGCCCGTGATCACGCGGTACAGTGCCGCGGCCAACCGCGTGCAGGCCGGCGTCACCCCGCCCACCACCTTCGGGATGTTGGCGGTGGTGAACTGCCGGTTGCCCGGGTCCACGCGCTCCGGGGAGAATGCCAGGAAGAAGTCGCCGCCGACGACCCAGCCACGGGATTCGAGGCGAGGGAGGACGACCTCCTCAGTGGTGCCGGGGAAGGTTGTGCTCTCGAGGACCATCAGCTGTCCCCGGCGCAGATGGGGCAGCAGACTCTCGAGCGCCGCCAGGATGAACGAGATGTCGGGCTCCTTGCTCTTGCGCAGCGGCGTCGGGACGCAGACGATCAGGACGTCGCTGGCAGCGGCGACCTCGAAGGTTGTCGTGGCGGTAAGGCGGCCTTCCCGGACCAGGGGCGCAAGGGTCTCGCCCGTCACGTCGACGAGGTACGACGCACCCCGGTTCAGGAGACTCACCCGCTCCACGTCCAGGTCGATGCCGTGCACCCGGAAGCCCGCTCGGCATAGCTCTACCGCCAGGGACAGCCCGACATAGCCCATGCCGACCACCGCCACAGTTGCCGCTCGCGTATCGATTCTGCGTTCCAGCGTGTCAATCGAGGTGCTCACGAGTTCGTTTCCTTTCGGGGTCCGACGGCGTTCGGCCTAGTTGTGGTAGTACGCGGAGTAGCGTCGGTAGTAGTAGTTCACGGACTTGAGCGGCATGCGGTTGACGACCACACCGATCACCGGCGTGCCGGAGTGCTCCAGCACCTCTTTGGCCCGGAGTAGGTCGCGGGGCCGCGTCGAGCCCGAATCCGCCACCAGGATGATCCCGTCGGCGGCGGCGGCCACGTAGAGGTTCTCCGGAATGAGCAGGGCCGGGGAGGAATCTATCAGCACGTAGTCGGCCTCGGCCGACATGCCCGCCAGGACCTCCACGAGGCGACGCGTGCCAAGCCCGGCGCGGGCTGGCACGGTCAGCCCGGAGCCGCGCGGGGCCAGCCGTACGCCGTCGCTGATCTCGGTCAGCGAATGGCTTAGGTCTCCCGTGCCGGCCAGCAGATCGGTGAAGCCACGCTCGTTGTTGGTCTTGGCGGTGCGGTGGAGGGTGGGCCGATGGAAGTCGGCGTCGGCGATGATCACGCGCTTGCCGACCTCGCCGAGAGCCAAGCCGAGGTTGTACACGACAGTGGACTTCCCCTCGCCCGGCAGGGCGCTGGCCACGAGGATTCGGTGGAGCGGCATCTCTTCGGCAAGAAGCTGGATCTCGACGCGCAGGCGCCGGATCGCGTCCAGGAACAGGATGTAGTCTTCCCCAACGACGTCACCGGGCTTTGCGGCCCGCTGGCTGAACAGCACCCGGCGCGACTGCACCAAGGGCACGGCGGACAGCACGGGCAGCCCGGTGATCTGGCGAGCGTCGTGCTCAGTCTGGATGGGTCGGTTGAAGTACTCGACGACTCCAGGTCCCGCCACGCCGACGACGAAAGAAAGAGCCAGGGCAATGCCAAGGAACTTCAAGCGCCTCTCGTTGGGGGCTGGACTTGGCGTCCCGGGTGGATCGATCACCTTCACGGCGTTCATTTCACCCTGCTCGCGGAGGCGAGCGGCGCCCAGCTTGTCCTGGAGCAATGTCGCCAGCTTGCGGTTCGTCTCTGCTTCCGAGGCAAGCCGGCGGTACTCGAGCTCGTCTTTGGAAAGACCGGCGAGATTCTTGCGGTGGGCCGACGCCTGCTCGCGCAGCGCGCTCTCCTGAGCAGTGAGCGAGACGACCGAGGTCTCCAGCGCCCCCACCATCTCCGCGAATGCCGCCCGATCCTGAGCGGGGACGCTGCTGCCGGTGAGGTCGGCGGAGGTCGACTCCTTCACCGCGTCCCCCAGGTCGCGCTGAACGTCGGCAATCTGCTGGCGAAGCGAGCGGAGTCGCGGATGGTCGTCCGGATAATTGCCCTTGGCCTCGACCAGCTGGGCCTCCAGGCTCGACAGCTTGGCCCGGAGCCTGCCGGTGTTGACCGACGAGGGCGCCGCCGCCGCCGGGGTGGCCTTGGGCGGCGCGCCCGGCATGGCTTCCAACTTGGCGCGCAGCCCAGCCAGGCGGGTCTGGCTCATGTTCTTGTTGGTCTGGACCTCGGCGATGCTGCTCTCGAGCTGGGACAGGCGGCCGGCCGTCTCGGAGAAGCGGTCCGGGACCCTTATGCCGCCCTTGGAGAGCGTGAATTGGCTCAGGGTGGTTTCGCTGGCGTTGAGCGCTTCGGCCACCTGGCCGGTCTGCTGGGTCAGGTACTCGCGGGTGCTCTTGGCGTCATCGATGTTGAAGGAGCGCGTCCGGGTCACGAGGACGTCCATGTAGGTATTGGCGATGTCGAGAGCCACCCGGGGCTTGGAGGCCTCCGCAATGATCTCGACGATGCCGCCGCCCCGATGGGTGGAGAAGCGGACGCGCGCAGCCTGCATCTCCATGAGGGCGCGCCGCTGGGGACTCTCGACCAGAGGCTCCTGGCCCTGGAGCCGGCGCCACGAGTTCTGGAGCTCCAGCCAGTAGTCCCGGCTGTAGGGATTCTCCATCAGGTCCTCGACCGAGGCCCGCGGCAGCGCCTCGATGACGGCCTCGGCGAGCGCCCGGCTTTGGAGGATGGCCATTTGCACGGGCAGGGGCCGGTTGGGGGAGAACTCCTGGAAGATCGGCACCCGCTCCGCCTTGTTCTCGAGGTAGACCACCGCGCTGGTCCGGAAGCGAGGCGGTTCCTTGGACAGCGTGTAGGCGGCCGGCAGGAACAGGACCAGGCCAAGCGCCGCGGCCAGGATGACCCAGCGCTTGCGCCGGCTGAACAGCGAGAGACCGACCTGCTTGAGGTTCGTCAGAATGTCCATCGGTCAGCCTGCTCCTTAGGTGACGAATGTGAGAAGTGCCGTCATCATCGGCCCCGCGCGAACAGAACCACCTGGACGGTGTTGAGCAGGATCAGGAGGTCCAGGAACAGGGAGAGGTTCTTGATGTAGTAGAGGTCGTACTGGAGCTTCTGCAGCGCATCGTCCACCGAGGCGCCGTACCGGTACTTCACCTGCGCCCAGCCCGTGATCCCCGGCTTGACCGAGAGGCGCTCCATGTAGAACGGGATCACCTTCTGAAGCTCGTAGACGAACTCGGGGCGCTCGGGTCGCGGGCCGATGAAGCTCATGTGGCCGACCAGCACATTGAAGAGCTGGGGCAGCTCGTCCAGCCGTGTCTGCCGGAGAAAGGCTCCGATCCGGGTGATCCGGGGATCGCCGTCCTGGGCCCAGACCGGCCCCGTGTCCTTCTCAGCGTCCTGGCGCATGGAGCGGAACTTGTCGAGGATGAAGACGCTGCCGTTCTGCCCGAGGCGCGGCTGGCGGAACAAGACGGGCCCGAGAGAGTCGAGCTTGATGGCGACGGCCACGGCGGTCATGACCGGCAGGGCCAGGACGAGGCCGAGGAAGGCCAGGGTCATATCGAGGAACCTCTTGACGACCTCCGTCCGGCGCGTCTTGACGAAGCCGTCGGAGAAGATGAGCCAGCTCGGGCGGAGGGAGGTGACGAGGATCTTCCCGGTCGCCTTCTCGTAGAAGGTGGGCCAGTCCTCGACCTGGATACCCCGCAGCCGGCAGTCGAGGAGAGCCTTGGCCGGGAACTGGCCCCTCCGCTCGATCTGGGCCACAACCAAGAGGTCGGGGTGCGTCTCCTCCACGATGGCGGTGAGGTCCTTGGTTTTGGCCAGGAGCTCGTAGCCCTCGGGAAGGGAGTCAGCGGCCCCCAAGGCGTCGTCGAGGAATCCGATGATGGTGAACGGCCGAGAGCTGGTCGGCACCAGCTCCGCGATGGAGCGCGCCACCGGGCCCACGCCCACGACCAGCACGCGGAGCTTCATCCGGTCGTGCGCCGACGCGCTGAGCCACGCCGCGCGCCACGCGGCCAGACCCAGGGTCGCGGCCATGACGATGCTGAAGAAGGCGAAACGGCCGAGTCGGAGCGACGGCACGGCGAACCCCACGGCCGCGATACCGATGCCCGCGGCGCCCTGGCAGATCAGGAGCCGGGCAATCATCTCCCGCCGGCCGAGCCCGAGACGCATGTTGTAGAGATCGCCGAGGTAGAGAGCAAACGTGATAAGAGCCGCAACCGAAAGGAGCTTGGGACCCGTCGCTCCGCGTCCTACCCACATGCCGCCGGCATCGGCGGCAAGGAAGGAGAGGGCGACGATCGCCTGATCTCCCGCAAAGATCAGGAGGGCCAACCCGGGCACGTAGTGTCGGAATATTCTGAGCACGGTGCTCAAAGAGACGCAAGGACGGTGCCACTTCTCCCCGAAGGAGCCGAAGATAACTCGTTGATTTTATTTGCCTAATTGTTCTGGGCGAAGGGAAGTTTCTTGCCCACAACCGGCAACCGGCTTCCGCTCGCGCGCGAATTGCGTGGCCCTCATCCGAGGTGTGGAGAATCGAGCAGTTACCCGGTGTGGCAGCTATGCAAGCTTTGCGCGTGGCGCAGAGGACTGTAGTTCAGCTACTGGGCAGCGGAGTGCTGACTAGAAGGTCGCGGTAAGCGAGAGCAGACCGCGGTTTTCGCTTCTATCGGGCTGATTGTATTGGTTGCGGGTGTACTGGAGGCTCAGGTTGAGCCAGCGGAGGAGAGACCAGTTGACCCCCGCGTTCGCTGTGAAGTAATCCTGACTCGTGTTCGACTTGGTGTTGCCGATGCCCGTGTTTTCGTTCTGAGTATAGGCTGCCTGGATAAAGCTGCCGATGAACGGCGTGAGCTGGTAGGTGAAGTTCCCCGTGAGGCCCAGCGTTTGGACCACGCCGAAGTTCTGGCCGCTCTGATCCACGCCGCTCTGACCGATTTGGCCACCCTGGTAGGTCGTGCGGTAGTCCTGGAAGATTCCAAGGCTGATCACGCCACGGGCATGGGCATAGCTCGCGTTGATGTTTCCGGTGAACCCGCCTTGATTGGAGGCAACGTCGCTGCTGAGGAGGCTGTAGCCGAGGCTGCCGGAGAATGAGAACCCGGTGGGCAGCCCGTAGGTACCGAAGACCGAGCCGTTCCAGATCTTCAGGTCGTTGAGCGTCTGCATGGAGTAGGAGCCCTGGACTCCCGCCGAGGCGTACGTGCCGAGCTGGTGAGAGACGGAGGCAGAAAACAGGTTGCCAAAGGAGGTCACGTCCTGCTGCATCTCGCTGATCGAGTACTCGTAGCCGACCTGGACGGTATTGAGCGCCCCAACCCGCGTCGAAGCGCTCAAGCCGAAGATCTGGCTGGTGCTGTTCGTATTGTTCTGGCTGGTGCTGTTCGTATCGCTGTTGCTGAAGAACGAGTTCCGGTAGTAGTACTGGGTCTGGAGCAGGTCGATGAGCCAGTCCACGGAGGCCCCGAAGGTATTGGAGGTGAACGTCTGGCGCTCTCGTCGGAGCCCGGAGGAGTCTGCCACGCTAGGGTTATCGTTGCGGTTGAACGAATCAGTGAGCGTGAGGCTGAGCCTGGGGTTGAATGAGTGCCGAATGGAGGCCGACAGACTCGGGAAGGCGTTGAAGTCGATTTCGCCCGTCGAGCTGTCGTGGGTGAGTCCGGAGGTTGCCGACACGCTTCCTTGAGTCTTGGCGGTGTTTATAAGGATAGTGGAGCCGGGGGACAGGGTCGTGCGGAAGTTGCTCTGCTTGCCCTGCGCGCTCGTGCTCAGGTTGAAGTTGTCTGTGTATTGCTCTGACAGCGTAAGCGTCGGGTGGTACTCAAAGGTCGCCCCCGGGGCAATATGTATGGGCGGCACGAAGAGGCCGGGGACATGGCTCTGAGAGGGCGGCGGCGCGACGGGAGGGGTCCACGGGAGCGTCGCCGCCGGCTGCTGCTGGGGACCCGGGGGAGGGCTGGGCTGCTGGGGTGAGGACGGCGTGCTGTCCTGCGACTGGGGTGCCTCGCTTGGCGATGGGGCCGACGGCGTCTGGGCCCAGGCCAGAGGGTGTCCGAGGGGACTTAGGCCGGCGGGAGCGAATCCGAGAAAAACGGCGAACAGCAGTGCGGGGAGGAGCAGCCGCCCCTCCCCGCACTTGACATCAACTCGTCTAGAAAAGCCTCTGCGGGACATAGATTATATCGTCGGGTTTGAGGCTCACGTCAGGGTTCTCATCAGGCGCTCGCATGATCTTATCAACGTCCACGCGGATTCGTTCCTTTTTCTCACCAGTCCTTCCGCGGAGCAGATCGACGCGGCCGGAGGCCGCCAGGGGCGTGAGCCCACCCGCCAGGGTGATTGCCTTGAGCAGGGTCAGGTCAGTGGTGTACTTGAGGGGGGAGGGCGTCCTCACCTCGCCCTGGACATAGACCAAGTCGGCGATCGGGACGACCACAGTGTCTCCGGGCTCGAGCCGGGTGTTCTGGCTGAGGTCGCCCCTCTGGAGCATCTTGTAGAAGTCCACCGCGATGCGCTTGTCGCCCCTCAGCACGTAGCCGTTCTCCGCGTCGCCGCCGGGCACAACTCCGCCGACCACGGAGATGGCCTGCATCAGCGTCATCTCGCGGGTGAGCTGCATCGGCCCGGGCCGGCCGAAGCCCCCGACGAAGTACACCGGGCGACTCTTGATCTCCTTGACGATGACGGTGACGACGGCGCTTTGGACGGTCTTCTCGTAGACCTTGGCCAGGTGGTCCTGGAGCTCCTGTATGGTCTTGCCGGCCACCATGATCTCGCCCACCAGCGGCAGCGAGGTCCGGCCGTCCGGACGGACGAACACCGTCTGATTGAGATCCTTCCGTTCCCACACCTGGACCTCGAGTACGTCCTCGGGTCCGATGATATAAGCCTTGTCGGACACCTGCGCGCGGGGCGCGGACAGCGGCAGGATCAGCACGGCAGCTGAGAGAACCAGCAACAGCCAGCGCAAACGGCTCATGACGTCACACTCCTAAGTGGGTATTGGGTTTCGGGCGCTTCGGAGATGCGCGCCTGAGGCTCGGTGCCGGCCTGGCCGTAGGCCTTCAGCCGGTACTGAAGACAGCGCAGGCTGATGCCGAGCAGGCGCGTGGCACGGGTGCGGTTGCCTCCCACGGCCTTGAGGGTTCGCAGGATATACTCCTGCTCCACTTCGCGCAGCGTGAACCCCACGGGCTCCCGCACGCCCGGCGGGCCGCTCCGCTTGGGCGTCGTCTCCGCAAGCGGCAGCGCATCCACGTCCACGGCGTCGCCGTCGCACAGGACCACCGCCTGCTCGATGCAGTTCTCCAGTTGGCGCACGTTGCCGGGCCAGTCGTAGGAGGTCAACAGCTCGACGGCCTGTGCGGTCAGTTTGGGCATCGGCTTGCGGTGCGCCGCGCTGAACTTTTGCAGGAAGTGCTCGGCCAGCGCGGGGATATCCTCCCGCCGGTTCCGCAGCGGCGGGACCTCGAGCATGACTACCGCGATCCGGTAGTAAAGATCCTCCCGGAAGGTGCCCTCCTCGACGGCGGTGCGCAGGTCCTTGTTGCTTGCGGTGACCAGCCGGATGTCGATGCGCACGGGCTTGGTCCCGCCCACCTTGACGAACTCCCGCGTCTGGATCACGCGCAGGAGCTTAGCCTGAAGCGAGAGCGGCAGCTCGCTGATCTCGTCGATGAAAAGCGTGCCGGTGTGGGCCAGGGAGAAGACTCCGTCGCGGTTCTCGACCGCTCCGGTGAAGGAGCCCCGCACGTGGCCGAAGAGCTGGCTTTCCATGAGCCCCTCGGGGACCGCGGTGCAGTCCAGGGTGACCAGCGGACGGTTGCGGCGCGGGCCGTTCTGGTGGACGGCGCGGGCGACGAGCTCCTTGCCGGTGCCGCTCTCCCCCATGATGCAGACGTTGGCGTCGCCCGGGGCGACCTTCTTGATCTTGGCGATCACATGCCGGAGCTCCTTGGAGTGTCCGATGATCCCGCAGTAGGCCGCCTCCCTCCTGGGGCCCGCCGACCCGCCTGGCCGCCTCGGCGCGCAGCGCTGCTTGAGCGCAGCTCTTAATGCGCCATCCAGGCTCGCAGGGGTGGCGGGCCGAGCCAGACACTCGATGCCCGTCAGAGACTTGAGATGCTCGAGCCCGGGCGCTGCCGGCTCGTCGACCAGGATCAGCCCCGTCTGCGAGCCGCCCAACCGCTTCAGGTGCTGGGCCAGCTGCCATGCCGTGAGCGGGAGCGTGAGGTTCACGATGACCATGTCCGGTTGACCCCAGCTCTTGAGCGCAAGGTGGAACTCGTCGAGGGAGCCGACGAAGCGGGTCTCCCATTCGCTCCCGGCGAGCAGGCCCTGTAGCCGGGGTACCACCTCCAGCGGCTCGTCGAGAACCAGGAGCCTCATGAGCCCGCACCCTCGGCGGCAGCGGATCCCCCGCGAGGCTCGAGTTCCGACGCATACACCACCCGGTTGCCTCCGCGCTCGGCGGCGTGGCCGAGGCACTGGGCCGCCATGACGAGCAGGGTCAGGCGGTCGTGTCCGTGGTGGGGGAAGGAGACCTCGCCGATGCTCAAGGTCAGCCGGTGCGACCGCCCGGCCGGGCGGTCCGTGAACGTCACCTGCTCGATGCCGGTCCGGATCCGGTTGGCAACGCCGATCGCGTCCTCGCCCGAGGTGTAGAGCAACACGATGCCGATGCCGGGTGCCAGACGGCCCACCATATCCGTCGAGCGGACGAACTCGAGGATCTTCTTCAAGATCGCGGCTTCGATCTCCTCCTCGCTCTCCTCACTACCCTCATCAACATCAGGCTTGACGAGGCAGAGCGAGAAGAAGTCCTGATAGCGCGCGGCCCGTCCCGTTTCACGGGTCAACATGTGCTGAAATGCGTACTCGGAAAAGACGCCCGTAGCGGCGTCCACAAAATCGGTCACGAAGAGCTCTCCCATCCTAAGGGGGTCCGTAGAAACATCTGGTTGCATCGCACCCTGAGCCTCGACCCCGAACGGCTCCGGGTCAAATCACAATCCCACGACATGCGCCTCAGGCGCGAGACATCTTGGTGCGCCGGGCCCGATGGCCGTAAAAGCCATTCCACAATGCAAAGTTTGCGCCATCCGCCCTGGGGCCGAGTCGCGGTCTCAGGCCTGCGGGAGACAGGTTCTCCTGTTTCCAGCTACTTAGGTGGCGAAGTAGCCGGAGGAAGAGCTGAGCCGAGCCGCAAATCTCGACCGATTGTTCAGATATCCAGAGAGAACTCCGAAGGAGGAGTTAGGGAAAAACAGGTCAGGAACAGGGAAACTATTTCCCATCAGGCTTCTGGTGCTTGGACTCGTCAAGGCCGGCCGCCCGGATCTTATAGAGCATCGCCTTATAGCTGATCTTGAGTAGCCGTGCGGCCTCCGCCCGATTCCAGCGCACCTGTTCGAGAACCTCCTTGATAACGATTTTCTCAGCGGCGAGGGCGGCTTGCTTCGCCACATCCTTGAGCCCCATCTCCGGCACCGAAGAGGACGCGAGCGGCGGGGCCGACTCGCTCTGCCCCCGAACCAGCCGCGAGGGCAACGGTTGCTGGCGTCGGACTGCGATCTCCTCGGGGATCAGAGCCTCGCTCTGCAGCACCACCGCCCGCTTAATCATGTTCTCCAATTCCCGAACGTTGCCCGGCCAATTGTATTCTTTGAGGAGACGCATGGTCTCGAGGGAAATGTTCGGGGCGGCGCGGTTGTACTGCTGGCAGGACTTCTCCACGAAGTGCTCGACGAGGAACGGAATCTCCTCGCGCCGCTCCCGGAGCGGCGGGATCGAAATCGCCACGACGTTGAGCCGGTAGTAGAGGTCCTCCCGGAACGCCCCCTTGGCCATGACCGAGGCGAGGTCGCGGTTGGTCGCGGCGATGACTCGTGCGTCGGTCTTGATCAGCTCGCTGCCGCCCAACCGGAAGAAGGCGCCGTCCTGGAGCACGTGGAGCAATTTCGCCTGCAGACCCAGCACCATCTCCCCGATCTCGTCGAGGAGGAAGGTGCCCCGGGAGGCCAGCTCGAACTTGCCCGGTTTCCTCCGATGGGCGCCCGTGAAGGCTCCCTTCTCGTGGCCGAACAGCTCCGATTCGAGGAGCTCGCCCGGCAGGGACGCGCAGTTGATCTTGAGGAAGGGCTTGTCGCGCCGGTCGGAGATGTGGTGAATGGCGTTGGCCACCATCTCCTTGCCGGTGCCGCTCTCGCCCTGGAGGAGGATCGTGGTGTTGGTGTCCGCGGCCCGCCTCACGATGTCCTCGACCGCGCGCATGTGCCGGCTTTTCCCAAAAAGGAGCTCGAGGTCCGGGGCCGACGGCTCGACTGCCTCGACGTTCCGGTGGGTCGGCTCGACCGGGGCCGCCCCGTTCTGGATCAGTGCCCGTTTGAGCGCGCCCACGAGCGCCTGGGCTGAAAGGGGCTTCACGAGAAAGTCCGCGGCACCCGCCCGGATGGCGCGGACCACCAGCCCCGTGTTGCTCGCCCTGGACACGGCGAGGGCGACCGTGTCCGAGGTGCCCAGGGTTATCTCCCGGAGCACGCTGAACGCTTCATCGCCCAACTCGTCCACGTCCACCAGGGCCAGCGGGGGGCGGAGATTGGATAGGAGCGCCAATGCCTCGGGCCCCGTTCGGGCCACCAAGGCCGTATGGCCCGCATGCTCGATGGCCCGCTCCAGGGTCTCCCGACTCTCGGGATTGCCGTCCAGGATGAGGACGGAGGCGCCTTTCATGACGCCCGCGAGACTTTCTTCCTTGACCGGCGAGGGCCGGTCAGGATAGTCATACCGTGGCGGTCATGAGAATCCTGGTGGTGGAAGACGAGCCTGTGGTGGCCGAGGTCCTGGCCGACGCCATCAGAGCGGCGGGGTACGAGGCCCTGGTGGCCCTCGACGGCTCCGAGGCTCTGGATGTCCTCGCGGCCACACCGGTGGACGGCGTCTTCATGGACCTCGTCATGCCGGGTCTCAGTGGCCTCACCGTGCTGGCTCAGATCCGCAGCCGTCATCCGCTCCTCCCGGTCGTCGTCATTAGCGGCCACGCGGCCTCTGGGGCCGCCGCGAAGGCCAAGGAACTTGGCGCCGTTGCAGTTCTCGAAAAACCGACCGGCCTGGCACAACTGACCGAAATCCTGTCCAAGCTTCGGTCTGCCTACTGAAGCTGCCCCCAGGCAGGCCCCCTCCTGTCGTCTTCCTTGACGGTTTTGATGGGCAGTGGAGAGATTATGAAGCATTTGCTGGGGAAAACAATACCCAAGTTTCCCCTGTGTCAGCATCTGTGACAGGGGGCTTTCTGAAGTCAAGCAAGTTGTTCACGCGGATTGGGGTACGACCGCACGTTCAGAGTGTCGAGACCATGCAGGTGAGAGTCGTGAGGCGCAGGTACCCGTCGTCTCGGAGCCGAGGGCGACCGTGTGCTCCAGGCGGCAGGGGCCCGTTCCCGCCCTAAGAGCCTGTCGGAGAAGCGCTCCTGTGCGGCGCCGAGCCACGGGCTAAGCTACCAACTACACGACACGTCCCTAAGGCTGCCACAGGGCTGCTGAGGCGACTCGCGCGGCGAGGTCGTCGAGCGTCACACGGTCACGGCTGGTGAGATCGCTGACGTAGCCCACGGCGCTGCCGCCTTCGACCTTGAGGAAGGCCCGGCAGAGCTGGGGCTGCCAGGCTGCGCTCCCCTTCTGAGCCGGGAGCATCACGATGACCCACTGGGTGCTCCGCCTGAAGGGCTCGAAGCCCCACTGCTGCGGCATGTTCCAGCCGAGGGCCCCGGCCACCTCCACGCTGACGACCGGCCGATCCTCGCGCCCGTGGAGCACGCGAAGGACGCGGACGTCCATGATCCGGTCGGCGTGCACGTCGAGCACCTCGACGTGGGCCACGAGCTCCGTGGTGCCGAAGCGCTTGCCTGGCTGTTGAAAGGGGAAGTGAACGCAGCTGAGCGCCGCAGCCGGCGCCGCGTGGGCAAGCGTCAGGAGTGCGAGGGCCGCGATCCTCCCGAGCCCCCCACGGCCGGCGCCCATCAGAAGCGCACGCGGATGCGGTAGCTGAGCTTGGTCTCGCCTTCCTTCGGCACGGGGATCTTCCACCGCGCCGTGAAGGCCTGGATCTTCTCGTGCGGGTGGCTCGCGCGGATCACCTCCCAGTCTCCGGGCATGGGCTCGACGACCTCGACGGTCACGGCCTCTTTCTTGTGGTTCCGCAGCGAGATCTCCCACTCGACCTCGTAGAGGTTCGAGGCGATCCGCTTCCAGTCCTTCTGGGTGCGCTCGCCGATCACGTCGAAGGCGTCGCCCATCTTGATCTTGATCCTCTCGTCCTTGGGCGTGTGGTCGACCCAGTCCTCGCCGATCAGCTGCTGGCTGCCGGAGGTATCGGCCTTGTAGACCCGCACGCGACCCTTGGGGATCGGCATGCCGAGCCGGTTCTCCTTGCTGTTCTTGAGCTCGAGGTAGACGCCGACCTTCTGGTTGGACATGGGGACGCCGTATTGCGTCCGGTAGTACTCGGCGGCGCCGTAGTAGATGAAGTGCTTGTCCACCGGCACGTCGGAAGCGGACATCAGCGAGAGCTGCTTGGTCTGGTTGTCCTTGATGGTCGTCCGGCCGTCGAGGGTGTACAGGTGGTACTCGAAGAAACCTTCGGACTTGAAGTCGCGCTCGGCCGCCACCGACGATGCCGCCTTGGCCGCCATGTCCATCATGCGCCCTTCCTGGCGCCGGTCCTTCGCGCGGTTGATGTCGCCCGCGACCAGCTTGAGCGCGGCGTTCGAATAGGTCGCGCCGCTCTTGTTGTCGATCGTGACCCAGCCGGTCAGGTCGCTCTTGTTGTCGGCGGCGTTGATGACCATGACGTAGTCGGCCTTCCAGTTGATGCCCCCGGTGAGATAGGAGGCCTCGACGCGCTGGGCCGCCGCCTTGGTGTTGCGCAGGAGCCAGACGAGCGTCGGCTTCGAGACCAGGTTCTCGGGCAGCGCCGGCAGAACGACCTGTCCGTAGTGGCTCATGTGGATCTGCCCGTTGATCTCGTAGACGGGCCCGTTGGTGCTCAGCAGCGTCGCTTCCTGGTACGAGCCGTTCGACTGGTAGAGGCGGACCTTCTTGCCCACGTACTTCTCCATGAGCTTGCCGGAGGTCAGGAGGTCGTACTCGTAGTTTTGCCCGAGGATCTTCAGCCCGGACGGATCGGTCAGCGACTTGAGGTGGACCGATGTCGGGTCGATCTGCGCGGCGACGTCGGCGAACTGGACCTCGAGCATGCCGGCGTCGAAACGGACCTCGCGGGTGTCCTTCACGAGGCCGAGGTTGCCGTTGTAGATGGTGACCATCAGGTCCTTCTGGTCGTCGCGCGTGATGGCCTGCGGCGCCGCCGCCACAAGCTGGGCGCTCCAGAGCGCCACCACAAGAGTCAGAGCAATCAGCCGCTTGGTCATGGGTCCATCCTCTGCATGTATTATATGTGCCCGGTATTGGGCGCTTCTGGAGGGTTAGACCGGACGGGCGGGGAGAAGTTCCCGGGCTACTCGGAGATGCGGATGCTGAGGCGGATCTGCGGAGGGTCGGTGGGCAGGGCCGCCGGCTGGCCCTCAGGGGTCCAGGCTCCGAGTGTCGTGAGGCCGCGGACGAAGTCGGCGTAGCGGGCTTCCGGGACCAGGACTTCGACCACCGTCGCCCCCAGCTCCTGGCGGCGCCCGGTCTCGCTGCCCCCGAGGCGAACGAGGAGATCAGCCAGGCCCCGCACGGCCGCCGGGCGGCTCTTGACGTTGAGACGGCCAAGCACGCCGGACATGGCCGACTGGCGCTTGGCCGACATCGCCGGCGGCGCCGGGGCGAGCGCCCCGGACTGTCCCTCGGCCGCGTCCCGACTCTTCGCCCACGATTCAGCGGGAGGCGCGGCGGGAGCGGGAGCGCTGGATGCCGCGACCTGGGGAGCGGGCGCGGCCTGGGAGGTGGGGGCGCCCGCCTTCTGGAGACGGTCGGCGTCGGCTTCCTTCTTGGGGTCCTGCTTGAACTCCTGCGTTGAGGGAGGGGAGGACTGCGGAGAGTCGAGCCGCCTCCCGTCGCGCACGGCATTTTCGGTCTCGCGGGCGGCCTGGGGCGCGGGCTCGGACAAATTCCCCGAATCGACCTTGCCCGCCTTCAAATCCTTCTGGCTCGGGGCGGGCGGCGAAGTCGGCGCGGCCGGCGTTGTGCCGGAAGGTTCCGACCGAGATGCGGGCGATTGGAGCTCGGGCCGCGCAGCGTCCCTCCACTCGGGAGTGCGCTGAAGAAGATAGACGCCGAGGACGGCGATGACGAGCATGGCCGCGGCCTGGACAGGCAGCTTGATGTTCAGCGGCAGGAAGAGCCGGCGCCCGAGCCTGCGATACCAGGGGACGGGATGGTCCGCGGCCATCACGCGGTCGACGAAGCCCACCGGCGCCCGTGGACGCTCGACGCGCGAGAGGAGCGAGACCGTCGCCCGCAGCCGGTCGAGCTCCCGGCGGCAGTCCGGGCAGCCGTCGAGGTGGGCTCCAACCTCGGCGCGCTCGGGCACGGCCAGGGCCAGGTCGAGCAAGTCGGACAGCCGCTCTCGCGTCTCGTGGCAGTTCATGGCAGGAACCGCTCCAACTTCTCCTTGAGGTCCATGCGCGCCCGGTGAAGCCGCGACCGTACCGTGCCCAGCTCGAGACCGAGCGCCAGGGCGATCTCCTCGTAGGAGAGACCTTCGAGGTCTCTCAGGACGATCACGACCCGGCGCTCCTCGGGCAGCTCCGCGATGGCGCGGTGGAGCGCTTCCTCGAGCTCGCCGCGCTCCGCCTGGACCTCGGGTCCGCCGCCTTCATCGGCCACCCGAAGCAGGATCTCTTCGCCGTGACGGACCGCCCTGCGATCTCCCGACGCCAGCCGGTTGAGGCAGAGTCGGGAGACGATGGTGTAGAGCCACGTGGAGAGCTTGGCATCCCCGCGGAATTCGCCAAGGCTCCGGTGCGCGCGCAGGAAGGCTTCCTGCGCCACCTCTTCGGCTTCGGCCGCGCCGCTGAGCATGCGCAGGGCCACGCCGAACACGCGATGCTGGTGGGAGGCGACGAGCTCTTCGAAGGCCCGCGCGTCGGCCGCCCGCAGCCTGTCGAGGAATTCCGGGGCATCGGCGGCATCTCCTTCCCGCACGTTAAGACCATAGCGCGGGCGGAAAGTTCCCTGTGACAGAAATGATAGACTTGCCCGGCGATGACCAAGGGAGAGCGAGTCCGGGCAGCGCTTGCCCGGCGGCCGGTGGACCGGCCGCCGGTGGCGTTCTGGCGGCATGTCCCCGAGGTCGACCATACCTCGGCGGGCCTCGCCGAGGCCATGCTCGCCTTCCAGCGCAAGTGGGACCTAGACTTCATCAAGATCATGTCGAGCGGCGTCTACTGCGTCGAGGACTGGGGGTGCAGGGTCGCGTACCGGGGATCCCCCAACGGCGCAAAGACGTGCACGCAGCACGCTATCCGGGAGGTCTCGGACTGGGCGAAGCTCAAGGCTCTCGACCCGGGGCAGGGGGCGCTCGGGCGTGAGCTCGAGGCGCTCCGGCTCATCCTCGCAGACAGGAGCGACGACGTCCCGGTGCTGCACACCGTGTTCGCCCCCCTCACCATCGCGCGCAAGCTGGCGGGCGACCGGCTGCTCGGCGACCTCAGAGATCATCCGGACGCCGTCATGGCCGCGCTCGATACCATCACGGAGACGGTCATCCGCTACGTCGCCGCCGTGGCGCAGGTCGGGGCCGACGGCATCTTCTACGCCTCGCAGGACGCCAGCCGCGACGTGCTGGACGAGGGCGAGCACGCGAGGTTCAGCATGCCGTACTCCTGGCGGATGCTCGAGAGCCTGAACGGCAGCACCCTCTTCACGATGCTCCACCTCCACGGCGAGCACATCTACTTCGACCGGAAGGCGACCTTGCCGGTGGCGGCCGTGAACTGGCACGACAGGCTGACCGCGCCGTCGCTCGGCGATGCGCTCAGGCGCTTCAGTGGGGCGGTGGCCGGCGGGCTCAACGAGAAGGAGACGCTGCTCGAGGGCCCGGCCTCGGCCGTGGCGGCCGAAGTCGCCGACGCCATTGGGCAGACCGGGGGCATAGGGGTCATCATCGCGCCGGGCTGCGTGCTGCCGCTCGCCGCTCCCGATGAATACCTCGACGCGGCGGTGCGGGCGGTCAAAGGAGCCGGGGCGTGAGGCTCCGCCTGGCGGCATGCGCCGCGGCGGCGATGCTCATCCTGCTCCCGGGCGGCGGGGGAGCCCAGCCCCAGGGCGAGCTCCGCGTCGCCATCCCGTGGACGCCCGAGAACCTCGACCCGACCATGAACCTCTCGTCCATCCGGGCGATGGTCGGCGTCAGCATCTTCGATTCGCTGGTCGGGCGCGACGCGGACAACCGCATCGTGCCCCAGCTGGCCGAGTCGTGGCGGCTCGTCGATGACACGACGTGGCAGCTCAAGCTCAGGCGCGGCGTCGTGTTCCACGACGGCGAGTCCTTCAACGCCGAGGCGGTGCGGTTCACCTTCCAGCGGGTGCTCGATCCGGAGCAGAAGTCGCCCAACCGCGCCAACATGGCCGAGATCGCGCGGGTGGACGTCATCGACGACTACACGGTGAACCTCGTCACCCGCCAGCCGTACGCGCCGCTCATCAACCGGCTGCTGGACTTTCCCATGGTGCCGCCGAAGTACACCGCCGAGAAGGGCAACCAGGGCATGGCGCTCAAGCCCGTCGGCACGGGGCCCTACCGCTTCGTCGAGCTTGTCAAGGACGACCGTCTGGTCGTCGAGGCCTTCGACCGCCACTGGCGGGGAGCACCCAAGATCAGGAGGGTCATCTACAAGCCCATCCCCGAGCCCTTCACGCGGGCGGCGGCGCTCCGAAACAACGAGGTCGACCTCATCACGACGGTCCCGCCGAGCCTCGCGCGCGAGCTGGAGCGTGTCGGTGGCCTCCGCGTTCAGCGCGTGCCCAGCAGCTGGATCATCTACCTGGGGCTCAATGCTTTCAAGAAGCCGCTGTCCGACGTGCGGGTCCGCCAGGCGCTCAACTACGCGACGGACGTCGACGCCATCGTCAAGAACGTGCTCGAGGGCAGCGGCCGAAGGCTCGAGGGGCCGCTCACGCCGCAGATGTTCGGATACGACGCGAGCGTCAAGGGTTATGTGCATGACCCGGCGCGGGCGCGGAAGCTTCTCGCCGAGGCAGGCTATCCAGACGGCCTGGAAATCACGCTCGAGTCGCCCGCGGGGCGCTACCAGGGCGACAAGGAAATAGCCGAGGCCCTTGGGGGACAGTGGCAGAAGGCCGGGTTCAAGCCCAAGGTGCAGGTGGCCGAGTGGGGCGCCTACTTCAAGCGTTATCTCGGCAAGCAGTTCCAGGACGCCTACCTCCTGGGTCTCGGTGGGCCGATGCAGGACGGCGACGAGCTCTATAATCTAGTTTCGTCCAAGGGCCGCGGCCTCTACTACAAGAACGAGCGCGTCGATGCCCTCTTCGACCTTGGGCGCGGCACCATGGACGCGGCCAAGCGACGCCAGGTCTACCGCGACCTGGCTCGCGCCATGGTCGAAGACGCGACCTGGGTCTTCCTGCTCCAGCAGGTGGACATCTACGCGAGCCGCGACCGCGTGAGCTGGACCCCGCGGTCGGATCAGTGGATGCCACTGCACGAGGCGGCGCTCCGGTGAGGGTGTCGCGCCGGCTCCGGCCCCACGGGTCCGTGAGCTGTTCGACCTCACCGATCGTGTGTCGGAGCTTCTGAAGGAAGTCCAGGGCGACAAGTAGGGCCGTCGCGCCGTCTGCGCGCAGTGCGGTGCCGAGCCATTGAGCGATTCGCTCTTAGTGCCTGAAATGTCCTGATCCGCGGCGAGCCACCCACAGGCTTATCCACGGGCCTCCCACAACTTCCGTGGACAAGTCCTGTGCTATCCTACGGCGCGTATGTCCCGCCTGAACCTGCTCGACCTCCTGCCCTCGGAGCTCGAAGATCTCGCTGAGTCGCTCTGCGCGCCCCGGTATCGGGGCCGCCAGATTGCCTCGTGGCTCTACGGAAAGGGCGCCACGGACATTGAGGCCATGTCCGACCTGCCTCGGGACTTCCGGGCGGCCTTGGGTGGGAGGGCGACGGTGGCGGTGCCTCAGATCGAGAGGCGAACGCCTTCCCAGGACGGCAGCCAGAAGCTCGTGCTGACCCTGGAGGACGGCGCCCGCATCCAGTCGGTCCTCATGCCCGACCGCGACCGCCTGACCCTGTGCGTCTCGACCCAGATCGGCTGCGGTTTCGCGTGCGCCTTCTGCCTGACCGGCACCATGGGGCTCGAGCGCAACCTCACGGCAGGGGAGATCGTGGGGCAGGTCCTGGCGGCGCGCGCGACGCTCGGGTCCGGGGAGCGCATCACCCACATCGTCTATATGGGCATGGGCGAGCCGCTGGCCAACTACGCCGCGACCGTCCAGTCTCTCCGGATCCTGACCGATCCCAAGGCCTTCGGCTTCTCGCCCCGCCGGATCACCGTCTCGACCGTCGGGCTCGTCGGCGGGATCGAGCGCCTCGCCAAGGAGAACCTCAAGGTCAACCTGGCTATCTCGCTCCACGCGACCAGCAACGAGATCCGCGACAGGATCATGCCGGTGAACAAGGGCTTCGCTATTGAGGAACTGCTCGAGGCCTGCCGCCGCTTCCCCGTTGCCTTCCGCCAGCGCATCACCTTCGAGTACGTCCTGCTCGAGGGCGTCAACGACGCTCCAGAGGACGCGCGCCGGCTGGTGCGGCTGCTCAAGGGCATCCGGGCGAAGATCAACCTGATCCCCTTCAACGACTGGGAGGACTCGGGCTTCCAGCGCCCGGCGCTCCACCGGATCATGGGCTTTCAGGAGCTCCTGCTCGAGCACGGCATCCGGGCGACCGTTAGGTGGAGCAAGGGCGAGGATATCGGGGCGGCCTGCGGGCAGCTCAAGGAGGCAGTCGAAGTATGAGCGGCGGCCAACTGGCTAATTCAAGGACGGTCGGTTTCGCCACGCTCGGCTGCCGGCTCAACCAGGTCGAGTCCCAGGAGATGCGGGCGCTCGTCGAGCAGGCCGGGTACCGGGCGGTGGAGGAAGGCGCTCCGGCCCACGTCTATGTCGTCAACACGTGCACGGTCACCAGCCGTGCCGACTTCTCCGACCGGCAGGCGATCCGGCGCATCACGCGCGCCAACCCTGACGCGCTCGTCGTCGTCACCGGCTGCCTGGCCCAGACCGACCCGGAGGCGCTCGCCCGCATGCCCGGCGTCGACCTCGTCCTCGGCAACCAGGAGAAATACCGGCTGCCCGAGCTGCTCGACTCTCTCGTCAAGCGGGACCGGCCGGAGGTGCGGGTCGGGCCGATCGCCGATGCCCGCGAGGTGCCCGCGGCGCCAGTCCACCGCATGAGCGGGCGATCGCGCGCCTTCGTCAAGATTCAGGACGGCTGCCAGCATCGATGCGCCTTCTGTATCGTGCCGGCGGCCCGCGGCGGGAGCCGGAGCCAGGAGCCGAAGGTCCTCGTGGAGCAGCTCGAGGCGCTGGTCGGGGCGGGCTACGGCGAGATCACGCTCACAGGGGTGGACATCGGCCACTACGGTTGGGACCTCTTGCCCCGGACGAGCCTGGCGCTCCTGGTGACGCGGCTCGCGGAGGTCCCAGGCCTGCGTTGGCTCAGGCTCTCCTCGGTGCTGCCGTCCTACTTCACACCGGAGCTCATCCAGGCTGTCACGATGCTCCCGGTCGTCGCGCCGCACCTGCACCTGCCGCTTCAAAGCGGCAGCGACCGGGTCCTTCGGCTCATGCGCCGGCCGTACAATACGACCATGTACCGGACGCTCGCCGAGCGGCTCGCGGCGGCCATCCCCGACCTTGGGCTCGGCGCGGACGTCATCGTCGGACACCCGGGCGAGGAGGAGGCCGACTTCGAGGCGACGATGGCCCTCGTCGGGGAGCTGCCGCTCTCCTACCTTCACGTCTTCGCGTACTCGGACCGCAAGGGCACGGAAGGGGCGAAGATGGGGCACCGCGTGGCGGCCTCAGCGATCCGCGAGCGCAGCAGCAGGCTCCGCGCGCTCGGTGTCGACAAGGGCGTGGCCTTCAGGCGAGCACTGCTGGGGCGCGCCGTCGAGGTGCTGGTGCTCGAGGAGCGCCAGGCGGACGGCGGGCTGACCGGGCTGACATCCAACTACGTCGAGGTGAGCTTCGCCGGGCCCGAGGGGTTGGGGCGGCGCTTCGCGACCGTGCGGCTGACGGAAACCGACCGCCGTGGCGCGCGCGGCGTCCTGGAAGCGGCGTGAGCCCGCCCCGAGCCGCGAGCGAGCTGACCGTCGGGGTCATCGGCGGCAGCGGGCTGTACGAGATGGAGGGGCTGGAGGACATCCGCTGGGTCAAGGTCCGGACCCCGTTCGGTGATCCTTCGGACGCCTACTGCACCGGCCGGTTCGGCGGCCGGCGCGTGATCTTCCTGCCGCGTCACGGCCGCGGCCATCGGCTGACTCCATCGGAGCTCAACTACCGGGCCAACATCTACGGCATGAAGAAGCTCGGCGCCCAGGCACTCGTCTCCATCAGCGCGGTGGGCAGCATGAAGGAGGATATCCATCCTCTGGAGCTCGTTGTGCCCGACCAGTTCTACGACCACACCAGGCGCCGGGTCGGGTCCTTCTTCGGGGAGGGGATCGTGGCCCATGTCGGCATGGCCCACCCCGTGTGCGCCGGGGTTGCGGCGGCGCTGGCGCAGGCTGGGCGCGACGTGGGCGCCCGGGTCCACCGGGGCGGCACGTACATCTGCATCGAGGGTCCGCACTTCTCGACCAAGGGCGAGTCGGAGATCTACCGCCGCTGGGGCGTGTCGATCATCGGCATGACCAACATGCCGGAGGCCAAGCTCGCGCGCGAGGCCGAGCTGTGCTACGCGACGCTGGCCCTCGTGACGGACTACGACGTGTGGCACGAGGAGCACGACGCCGTGACCGTGGAGGCGGTGGTCGCCAACCTGATGAAGAACGTCGCGACGGCCAAGGAGGTCCTCCGCCGCGTGATCTCCCGCATTCCCGCCTCGTGCGGCCAGGGCTGTCCGGACGCGCTCCGGAGCGCTGTCATCACGGATCCCAAGGCTTTCCCGCCGAAAGTCCGGAAGCGCCTCGGCTTCCTGCTCGACAAGTACTTCCCGGCCGCACGGAAAGGACCCCGGCGTGGCTGATCTCGTGGTCGTGGGCTCGGTGGCGCTCGACAGCGTCAAGACGCCGTTCGGCAAGGTGACCGAGGCGCTGGGCGGCTCGGCGACGTATTTCTCCTACGCGGCGAGCTTCTTCACCCAGGTGCGCGTGGTGGGTGCCGTGGGCACGGACTTCCCGAAGGAGCACCTCGAGTTGCTGAGGGGACGAGGCGTGGACGTCACGGCGCTCGAGGTGTTGGCAGGCCAGAAGACGTTCCGGTGGACGGGGGAGTACGGCTTCGACCTCAACGAGGCGCGGACGCTCGACGTGCAGCTGAATGCCTTCGCGGCTTTCAAGCCGAATCTCGGGCCGGTGCACCGGAAGGCGCGCTTCCTGTTCCTCGCGAACATCGATCCGGTCCTCCAGCTGGGGGTCCTCGAGCAGATGGAGCGGCCCGCGCTCACCGCGCTCGACACCATGAACTTCTGGATCGAGGGTAAGCGGGTGGACCTCCTCCGCGTGCTGGCGCGGGCGGACGTCCTGCTCATCAACGACGCCGAGGCGCGCATGCTGGCGGGCGAGCCCAACCTGATCAAGGCGGCGCGGACGATCGGCGAGATGGGCCCCCGGACCGTGGTGATCAAGCGCGGCGAATACGGCGCCCTCCTGGTGTCGAGCGGCCAGTACTTCTTCGCTCCGGCTTTCCCGCTCGAGGCCGTCTTCGACCCGACCGGTGCGGGGGACACCTTCGCCGGCGGCTTCATGGGTTACCTCGCGCAGCAGGACGCCACGGACCCGGCCTCCCTCCGGCGGGCCATGGTGAGGGGAGCCGCCATGGCCTCCTTCACGGTGGAAGATTTCTCGCTGGAGAGGCTCAAGCGACTGGAGCGGCGCGAGATCGAGGAACGGCTCCTGGCCTTCGCAGAGATGGTCCGCCTGGAGGGGTAGCGTGGACGCCGCGCTTGCCGCGAAGCACGAAAGCCTCCTCGGGATCATCCGGGGGATGGGCCAGGTCCTCGTGGCGTTCTCAGGCGGTGTGGACTCGACCTTCCTCGCGCGCGCGGCGCGGGAGGCCCTCGGTGACCGCGTCGTGCTGGTCACGGCGGATTCCGAGACGTATCCCGCCTCGGAGCTCGACGAGACACGGCGGCTCGCGGATCTGCTCGGCATGCGGCATCTGGTGGTCAAGACTCGCGAGCTGGACAATCCGCAGTACGCGCTGAATTCTCCCAATCGCTGCTTCTTCTGCAAGGAGGAGCTTTTCGCGAAGCTCGGCCCGATCGCGCGACAGCACGGCGACGCGATCATGGTCTACGGCGCCAACATGGACGACCTGGGCGACCATCGGCCGGGCATGGACGCGGCCAAGGCGGCCGGCGTGAGGGCCCCCCTGATCGAAGCCGGGATGTGGAAGGAAGAGATCCGGGCGCTCTCCCGCGAGCTTGGGCTGCCGACCTGGGATAAGCCCTCCTTCGCGTGTCTGTCCTCCCGCTTCCAGTACGGTGAAGCCATCACCCCCGAGAAGCTCAGGCTCATTGACGCGGCCGAAGCCTTCATCCGGAGCCTCGGCTTCCGTCAGTTTCGGGTGCGGCACCACGACAGGCTGGCGCGCCTCGAGCTGCCGCCGGAAGAGATGGGGCGGCTCTTCGAGGACGGGCGGCACGAGGCGATCGTGAAGCGCTTTCGCGAGCTGGGCTATCTCTACGTCACGCTGGACCTCCAGGGGTTCCGGAGCGGCAGCGCGAACGAGGCACTGGCATGGATAAAGAAAAAGTAAGGCAGCTCCTCGAGTCGGTCGCGAGAGGAACGCTCCAGCCAGACCAGGCGCTGGCGCGGCTCCGCGATCTGCCCGTCGACGACCTCCGCTTCGCCCGCGTGGATTTGCATCGCTCGCTGCGGCACGGCGTGCCGGAGGCCGTGTTCTGCCAGGGCAAGACTCCCGAGCAGGTGGTGGCCATCGTCAGGCGCCTCGCTGAGAGTCACGACAACATTCTGGCGACGCGTGCGGAGCCGGCGGTGATCGACGCCCTGACGGTCTCCGGGCTCGAGTGCGCGGTTCACACGGACGCACGGCTGGTCGTTGTCAAGCCACTGGGCCACGCGGGCGTCGGACTCATCATGGTTGTGAGTGCCGGCACTTCGGATCTGCCCGTGGCCGAGGAGGCCGCGGTAACGGCGGAGGCGATGGGCAACCGCGTCGAGCGGCTCTATGACTGCGGCGTGGCCGGACTCCACCGCCTCGTCCCGCACCTCGACCGGCTCAACGAGGCCAACGTGATCATCGCCGTGGCGGGCATGGAGGGCGCTCTGCCGAGCGTGATCGGCGGCCTCGTGGACCGGCCGGTGATCGCGGTGCCGACGAGCGTGGGCTACGGCGCCTCCTTCGGCGGGGTGGCGGCGCTGCTGGCCATGCTCAACTCGTGCGCGCCGGGGGTGTCGGTGGTCAACATAGACAACGGCTACGGCGCTGCCGCCCAAGCCAACCAGATCAACAAGCTCGCCTCCAAGGTCCGCTGAGGTTATACGGTGCGCATCGCCTACTTCGACTGTCCGAGCGGCGCCGCGGGAGACATGATCATGGGCGCCCTCGTCGATGCGGGGGTACCCTTCGAGGCGCTCCAGGGCGAGCTCGCCAAGCTCCGGCTGCCGGGTTTCACGCTCGAGCGGCGCGAGGTAATGAAGGGCGCCTTCCGCGCCACGAAGGTGGACGTCCACGTTCACGATCACTCTCACACGCGCCCGGATGCCGGGCACTCGCACGCGCATCCGCACGACGAGCACCACCACCCGGATAGAAACCTCGGCGCGATCCTCGAGCTCATCGCGGCGAGCGGGCTCGACGCGCCAGTGAAAGACCGGGCGGGGCGGATCTTCACGAGGCTCGCGCACGCCGAGGCTCGCGTTCACGGGACGACCGTGGACCAAGTCCACTTCCACGACGTGGGGGCGGTGGACGCCATCGTAGACGTGGTGGGCGCGTGCGTCGGCCTCCATCTCCTCGGCGTGGACGCCGTTCACTGCTCGGCGCTGCCGGTGGGCGGAGGCTTCGTCACGGGGGCGCATGGGCGCATGGCCATCCCGGGTCCCGGCACGGCCGAGCTCCTCAAGGGTTTCCCCGTGGTGGACACGGGAGTGAGGCGCGAGCTCGTGACGCCGACGGGCGCGGCCATCCTTACGACGCTGTCGGTGTCGGCCGGGGCGATGCCGGCCATGACGGTGGAGGCGGTGGGCTACGGCGCCGGGACCATGGACCTGGAGACCCCGAACCTCGTCCGCGTATTCCTGGGCCAGGCGACAGGGCCCGCCGGGCGCGAAACCATCGTGCAGGTCGAGACGACAGTGGATGACATGCAGCCGCAGCTCTGGGAGGCCGTAATGGAACGGCTCTTCGAGTCGGGCGCCCTCGATGTCTACCTGACGCCGGTCACGATGAAAAAGAGCCGGCCCGGCATAGTCTTGACGGCCCTCTGCGCCCCCGACCGCGTGACCGAGCTCTCGCGCGTTCTCTTCGAGGAGTCGCCGACCATCGGCGTGCGCTGGACGGCCTACCAGCGAGAGCGGCTCGACCGCGAGACCGTTACCCTCGCGACCGCCTACGGCCCCGTGCCCTTCAAGGTGTCGCGGCTCGCCGGGCGGGTGGTGACCGCGACGCCCGAGTTCGCCGAGGTCCGCCGCATCGCGAAGGAGAAGGGACTGCCGGTCCGCGAGGTCCTTGACCAGGCGCGGGCCGACGGTCGGCGGCTGCTCCAGCCATGATCTGCCCAGCCTGCCGCCACGACAACCCCGAGCGCGCCAAGTTCTGCCTCGAGTGCGGCCAGCGTTTGGCGGCTGCATGTCCGCAGTGCGGGACCGAGCTGCCGCCGGCGGCGAAGTTTTGCCTCGAGTGCGGCCATCAGCTCGGTGCGGCCGAGGCCGCGCCGGCGTCCTCACCGACCGTGCCACCTCCGGGAGCGGATTTCCAGGCCCGTCTTGCTTCGTACACGCCCAAGCACCTGGCCGAGAAGATCCTGACGAGCCGCTCGGCCCTCGAGGGCGAGCGGCGGCAGGTGACCGTGCTCTTTACCGACGTCGCCGGCTTCACGCCGCTGGCCGAGAAGCTCGACCCCGAGGACGTGCATCGCATCATGGATCGGTGTTTCGAGGTGATCACGGCAGAGGTCCACCGCTTCGAGGGCACCATCAACCAGTACACGGGCGACGGGGTGATGGCGTTGTTCGGCGCCCCGATCGCCCACGAGGATGGGCCGCGGCGGGCTGTCCACGCCGCGCTTGGGATCCAGCGGGCGCTCAGAGACTACGGGGAGGAGCTGAAGGCCCAGGGCGGCCCGGAACTCCAGATGCGGATCGGAATCAACACCGGGCTCGTGGTGGTGGGCCGGATCGGCGACGACCTGCGCATGGACTACACCGCGGTCGGCGACACGACGAACCTGGCGGCGCGGATGCAGCAAGTCGCGCGGCCAGGGAGCGTGGTCGTCACCGAGGCGACCCACCGGGTGATCTCGTCGTTCTTCGAGACCCTCGACCTCAGCGAGGTGAGCGTCAAGGGCCACGCTCCGGTCCGGGCCTGGGAAGTGCTGCGGCCCAGGCTGCGGCGGTCGCGCTTCGAGGCATCCGTGGAGCGCGGACTCACGCCGCTGGTGGGTCGGGTTCACGAGGTCGCCACCTTGCTCGAGCGCTTCACCGAGGTCAAGGCCGGGCGGGGGCAGGTGGTCTTTATCTCGGGCGACGCCGGTATCGGCAAGTCACGGCTGCTGCTCGAGTTCCGCCGGCGGATGGCCGAGGCGGGCGAGGCCGTCACGTGGCTGGAGGGCCAGTGCATCTCCTTCGGCCAGTCCATCCCGTTTCTGCCGCTCCTCGACCAGCTTCGGGAGAATTTCAGCATCGAGGAGTTCGACGGCGAGCCCGAGATCATCGCCAAGGTCGAGCACGGCATGCGGCGCATGGGGCAGCTCGAGGCGTATATCCCGTACGTGCGGTACCTGCTGTCCGTGGACCCGGGCGATCCGGCTGTCGCCGCGATGGACGCGCCCGCCAGGCGGAAGGGGGTGCTGGAGGCCATGCGCGCGTTGGCGCTGCGGGGAGCGTCCATTCGGCCTATCGTATTCGTGTTCGAGGACCTCCACTGGATCGACGCCAGCACGGAGGAGTATCTCAACTCGCTCATGGGCTCGGTGGCCGGCGCGCCGATCATGGTCCTCATGACCTACCGGGTCGGGTACAACCCGCCCTTCGGGAGCCGCAGCTTCTACACGACCCTCGCCCTGCACACGCTCTCGGAGGCCGAGGCCCTGGACATGGCTGGCCTCGTGCTGGGCACGGACCAGTTCCCGGTGGAGCTCAAGGCCGCCCTCCTGGACAAGGCCGAGGGCGTGCCGCTCTTCGTCGAGGAGGTGGCGAAGACGCTCCTCGATCTCGGCGTCCTGAGGCGCGAGAACGGCGGCCTCCGGATGGTCAAGGGGGTGGGCGAGGTGAGCGTGCCCGAGACCATCCACGACATCATTATGGCTCGCCTCGACCGGCTTGGGGACGACGGCAAGCGCACCGTCCAGCTCGCGTCGGTGATCGGTCGCCAGTTCCTCAAGCGGCTACTGGAGCGCATCGCCGGGCTGACCGGAAAGCTCGAGGGGCTCCTCCAGGAGCTGAAGGCGCTCGAGATCATCTACGAGCAGGGGCTGCTGCCCGAGCCTGCCTACATCTTCAAGCACGCCGTGATCCAGGACGTGGCCTACAGCAGCCTCCTGAAAGAGCGCCGGAGGGAGCTGCACCGGGCTGTCGGCGGCGCCATCGAGGAGCTGTACCCCGACCGGCTGGCCGACCACTATCAGGAGCTGGCCCACCACTTCGTCAGCGGCGAGGACTGGCCGAAGGCCTTCGAGTTCCTGGTCCGATCGGGCGATCGGGCGAAGGATGCCTTCGCCAACCAGTCGGCTCTCGACGCTTATGCGAAAGCCCTCGATATCTCCGGACGCGTCTCGCCGCCGCTGGCGCCGAAGCGGATCATGGAAATCTACCAGCGGCGTGGACAGATCTGGCGGTTGATGAGCCGACCCGCGGAGGCCATCGCGGAGTTCAACAGGATGCTCGCGATGGCCCGGGAGGCGGGCGACCGCTTTGCTGAAGCCCAGGCCCTCGTGGACCTTTCCCTCGCTCACTATCTGACCTTCTCTGCCGAGCACGTGCCGCAGACCAAGGCCTTCGCCGAAGAAGCGTTCCGCATCGGTCGCGAGATCGGCGACGAGGAGGCGGTGGCCAAGAGCCTGTGCTACCTCGGGCTCCTCTATCAGATGGAAGGCGATCTCGTGAAGGGGGATGAGAAGCTCGAGGAGTCGCTCCGCATCAGCGAGGCCCGCGGCTTCAAAGATGCCATCGCGCAGAACCTCACCTGGCTCGGAGCCCACGCCCACTGGCGCGCCGAGTTCCACAAGGCGATCCCGCTCTGCCGCCGGGGGGAGGAGACGGCCCGCGAGAACCACGACGGCCTCTCCGAGCTGATCGCGCTGGCCTTCCGCTGTCTCGCCCTGGTCGGGCTGGGCGAGCACGCCCAGGGGCTGGCCGTTATCAACCAGGGGCTGAGCCTGGCGCGGGACCGCGAGACAGCCTGGGTGACGGGGCGCCTGACGAACTCGTTGGGATGGCTCTACCAGGAACTGGGCGACTTCCGTCGCGCGACCGAGCTCAACCGCGAAAGCCAGGAGATGGGGCACCGGATCAAGAACCAGAACGTGGAGGTGAGCGCCCTCATCAACACCGGATACGACCACCTCCACCTTGACGAAACCGGCAAGGCGCTGGCGGTGCCCGAGGACAGCCTCGTCCGCGTGGAGAAGTCCGGCTTCGGCGCCCACCGGTGGCGCTGGGCCATGCACCTGGCGACGTACTTGGCCGAGACCTTGCTGGCCCTCGGTGAGCCCGAGAAGGCGCTGCTGCAGGTGGAGAAGGCGCTGGTCCAGGCGCGCGCGACGAGCTCGCTCAAGTACGTGGGCAAGGCCCATTTGCTGCGGGGCCGGATCGCTTCTGTGGCACACGACTGGACACGGGCCGAGGTCGACCTCCGCGAGGCGCTAGGGATCGCGCGGCGCATCGAGTACCCGAACCTCATCTGGCAGTCGGCCCACAGCTTGGCCCTAGCCCTGGCGGCCCGGGCCGCCGGCGATCGCGTGGCGAGGGGCAAGGGGGACGATGCCACGGCAGTGGCCGCGCTGGCTGCCGACACGATCCATGCGATCGCCGAGCGGGCGCCCGAGGCCGCCCTGCGGGAGACCTTCCTCGCCTGGCGGCCCGTCCAGATCGCCCTCGAAAACTTGGAACGGCTGAGAAGGATCTAAGTTGCAGACCGTCCTTGACATGGCGGCCCGGCGGGACTACGGTGTTGCTCGCTTTCGCCGGCCTCGATCCCTCGAATGAGAGGCGGCGTTCATCGATCAGCATCCAGTCCTCTGAGGAGGTACGCGCGGTGAAAAAGTCCGTGAGCATCACCATCAACGGCGTCAAGCACACCCACGAGGTCGAGCCGCGGCTGCTCCTCGTCCACTTCATCCGCGAACTGGCCGGTCTGACGGGCACCCACGTGGGGTGCGACACCAGCCAGTGCGGAGCGTGCACCATCCATTTGAACGGCCAGGCGGTCAAGTCCTGCACCATGCTGGCCGTCCAGGCGGACGGCGCCCAGATCGCGACCATCGAGGGCATGGCCAAGGACGGCAAGCTGCATCCGATCCAGGATGCCTTCTGGGAGAAGCACGGCCTGCAGTGCGGCTTCTGTACGCCCGGCATGATCATGTCGGCGGCGCAGCTCCTCCAGCGCTACCCCAAGCCGACGGAGGAGCAGATCCGCCACCAGCTCGATGGCAACCTCTGCCGCTGCACGGGCTACCACAATATCGTCAAGGCCATCCAGTACGCCGCCGAGCAGATGGCGGGGAAGTAGGGAGGCTCGACCATGGCGACGGCAAGACTGCTGGGCGCGAGCATCAAGCGGCGCGAGGACCCGCGCTTCATCACCGGAAAGGGCAACTACACGGACGATCTCAAGCTGCCCGGGATGACCTATGCGGCCTTCGTCCGGAGCCCTCACGCGCACGCGAAGATCCGGAAGATCGACACGGCGAAGGCCCTCGCGTACCCCGGCGTGGTGGCGGTGTTCACGGGCACGGATATGACCGGCGTCAACTCGCTGCCGTGCGGGTGGGATCTTCGCAAGGACAAGAACGTCCCCGGCGTCGTGCAGGACCTGGCCATGGTTCCCCACATGCCCTTGACCTCCGACGTGGCCCGCCACGTGGGGGACCCCGTTGCGGTGGTCATCGCCGACAGCCAGGACGCGGCTCTCGACGCCGCCGAGCTCGTGGCGGTCGACTGGGAGGCGAAGCCCTCGGTGACGGCAACCGCCGGGGCCGCACAGGCTGGAGCCGCGCAGATTCACGCTGGCGCGCCGGGGAACGTCGCCTTCAAGTGGGAGCTCGGAGGCGGCGACCTCGATGCCGCGTTCAAGAGCGCCGACGTCGTCGTCAAGAAGCGCATCGTCAACCAGCGGCTCGTCGCCAACGCGATGGAGCCGCGGGCCTGCGTCGCGCGCTTTGAGGAGTCGACCGGCGACCTGACGCTCTGGGTGACGTCGCAGAACCCGCACGTGCACCGCCTCCTGATGTGCGCCTTTGTCCTCGGCATTCCCGAGCACAAGGTGCGGGTCATCTCTCCCGACGTGGGGGGCGGCTTCGGCTCCAAGATCTTCCTCTACAACGAAGAGGTCGTCTGCTCGTGGGCGTCGCGCCAGCTCAAGCGGCCCGTCAGGTGGACCTCGACGCGCCGAGAGGCGTACGTGACGGACGCCCACGGGCGAGACCACGTCACCGATGCCGCGATGGCGATGTCCAAGGACGGCAAGATCCTGGGCCTCCACGTCAAGACGACTGCGAACCTGGGAGCGTACCTCTCCACCTTCGGGCCCGCCGTTCCGACCTTCCTCTACGGCACGCTCCTGAACGGCGTCTACACCATCGGCGCCATCCGCTGCGAGGTCACCGGCGTGTTCACCAATACCACCGCGGTGGACGCGTACCGGGGTGCGGGCCGGCCCGAGGCCTGTTACGTGCTCGAGCGGATGGTCGACGCCGCAGCGGCCGCCCTCAAGATGGACCCCGCCGACGTCCGGCGGAAGAACTTCATTCCGAAGTTCTCGGGGGCGTATCAGACCCTGGTGGCGGTGTCCTACGATAGCGGCGACTACCCGAAGGCGTTCGACCGCCTCCTCCAGATGTTCGACTACAAGAAGTTCCGGGCCGAGCAGGCGGAGGCACGGAAGAAGGGCCGCTACCTCGGCGTCGGCTTCTCGACCTACATCGAGGCCTGCTCCATCGCGCCCTCGAAGCTCGTGGGCGCCCTCGGCGCCGGGGCCGGGCTGTACGAGTCCGGCAAGGTGCGCGTGCACCCGACGGGAGGGGTGACGGTCTACACGGGCTCACACTCGCACGGCCAGGGGCACGAGACCACCTTCGCCCAACTCGTGGCCGACGGGCTCCAGATCCCGATCGACCAGGTCGAGGTCGTCCACGGCGACACCGGGGCGATCCCGTTCGGCATGGGCACCTACGGCAGCCGCTCCGCCTCGGTGGGGGGCACGGCGCTCCACATGTCGGTCAACAAGATCCTGGAGAAGGGCAAGAAGATCGCGGCGCACCTCCTCGAGGCCTCGGCCAGCGACATCGAGTACGTCGGTGGGCAGTTCCAGGTGCGCGGTGCCCCCGGCAAGGCAGTGCCCTGGGGCGCGGTGGCCCTCACCGCCTACGTGCCGCACAAGTACCCCGAGGGCCTCGAGCCCGGGCTCGAGGAGACGAGCTTCTACGATCCCTCGAACTTCTGCTTCCCGTTCGGGGCCCACGCCTGCGTCGTCGAGGTCGATGGCGATACCGGCCACGTGAAGATCGTGCGGTACGTGGCCGTGGACGACGTCGGGAACGTGATCAATCCGATGATCGTCGACGGGATGGTCCACGGCGGCATCGCCCAGGGCGTGGCGCAAGCCCTCTGGGAGGGGGCGGTCTACGACGAGGAGTCCGGCCAGCTCGTTACCGGCAGCCTCATGGACTACGCGGTGCCGAAGGCCGACATGCTGCCGATGTACGAGACCGCGCGCACCGAGACGCCAACGCCGGTCAACCCGCTCGGCATCAAGGGGGCGGGAGAGACGGGGACCATCGCCTCCACCCCGGCTGTCGTCAACGCGGTCGTGGACGCGCTGTCGGGCTTCGGCGTTGACCACATCGAAGTCATGCCGCTCACGCCTGAGCGGGTCTGGAAGACCATCCAGGCCGCCAAATCGAAGAAGTAAGGGAGACGCCCATGTATCCAGCCCAGTTCGAGTACCACACGGCCGGCACGGTCAAGGAGGCTGTCGATCTCCTGGCCAAGTACAAGGACGAGGCCAAGCTTCTCGCCGGCGGCCATAGCCTTCTCCCGGCGATGAAGCTGCGCCTGGCCCAGCCGAAGCACCTTATCGACATCGGCAAGGTGTCGGGGCTCGCCGGAGTCAAGGAGGAGGGCGGCACCCTCGTCATCGGCGCCATGACCACCCACTACGCGATCGAGTCCTCGGCCGTCCTCAAGAGCAAGTGCCCGCTCCTGCCGGAGGTCGCGGGTCACATCGGCGACCCCATGGTGCGCAACATGGGCACTCTCGGAGGGAGTCTCGCCCACGCGGACCCGGCCGCTGACTGGCCGGCTGCTGTCATCGCTCTCGGGGCCGAGCTCGTGGCCGAGGGGCCCAAGGGCAAGCGGACCATCAAGGTCGATGACTTCTTCAAGGCGCTTCTGACTACTGCGCTCGCAGAGAATGAGATTCTAACGGAAATCCGTGTCCCGGCATGTGGGGCGAACGTCAAGTGCGCCTACGCCAAGTTCCCGCATCCGGCCTCACGCTTCGCCGTCGTTGGCGTCGCGGCGGTCCTGACCCTGGACGGAGGCAAGATCAGTAAGGCCAGCATCGGCATCACGGGTGCCGGCACCAAGGCGACACGTGCCAAGGGCGTCGAAGCCGCCATAGCCGGCAAGCCCGCCGATGCGGCCTCGATCCAGGCGGCGGCTTCGAGCGCGGCGGAGGGCGTGGACGTCCAGGCCGATCTCCAAGGCTCCGTCGAGTATAAGCAGCACTTGCTCAGGGTCTTCGCCAAGCGTGCCATGGAGGCGGCGGCCGCCAAGAAGTGATCCGGGTCGAGTCCATCGCGCCCCGCGGATTCACGTCCGCGGGGCGAGTGTTTTTGGGGCGGCGGTGACGGCTGCGATCATTCTTGCGGCCGGGCTGTCCCGCCGGATGGGGCGCCCCAAGCTGTTGCTGGAGGTCGAGGGCAGGCCCATCATCCGGCATGCCGTCGAGCGCGTGATCTCGGCGGGCATCCGCCACGTGCTTGTCGTCGCCCCGCCGGAACACGAGGCGCTGGCGCGGGCGCTCGACGGGTTGGAGGTGCGCTTCGTGGTCAATCCGACCCCCGAGGCGGGGCAGGGCTCCTCCGTGAGCGCCGGCGTGCGCGCGCTGGCTGCGGGGACCACTGCCGTTCTCATCGCCCTGGGCGACCAGCCGGGCGTCCCCGCAGAGGTCATACCGGCTCTGCTCGAAGCGTTGAAGAGGCCCGGCAAGTGCATTGCCGCGCCCCGGTATGCCGACGGCCTGGGCAACCCCGTCCTGTTCGCCGCCTCGGTCTTCCCCGAGCTGCTGGAACTCGCGGGGGACCGTGGAGCGCGCGCCGTCGTCCTACGGGACCCGTCACGGCTGGCCCAGGTCGACATCGGCTCCCCTATGCCCAGGGACATCGACACGCCGGAGGACTACGAGAGCCTGAGCCCCCCCGACGATCCGCGGTAGACTGAGTGGCCACGGTAAACTGAAGGGCCGCGGTAAACTGAGAGGCCTATGAGAGCCGAGATCAAGAAGATCCACGAGATGATGGAGTCCGCCGACTACGTCACGGACCCGGCCATCGCCACGTCCGTCCACCTGGCGATGACCCTCAAGAAGCCGCTCCTCATCGAGGGGCACGCCGGGGTGGGCAAGACCGAGGTCGCCAAGGTCATGGCGAGGATGCTCGGGACCAGCCTGATCCGCCTCCAGTGCTACGAGGGGCTCGACGCCGCCCAGGCGCTGTACGAATGGAACTATCCCAAGCAGCTCCTGCACATCAAGCTCGAGGAGAGCACGGCGCACACGATGTCGGAGAAGGAGGCGGCCATCTTCTCGCCGCCCTTTCTGATCAGGCGGCCGCTGCTGCAGGCCATCAGCGCGACGGGAGCACCTCCGGTACTACTGATAGACGAGATCGACCGGGCCGACGAGGAATTCGAGGCCTTTCTCCTTGAGGTGCTCTCCGATTTCCAGGTGACGATCCCGGAAATCGGCACGATCAAGGCGACCCAACCGCCCTACGTTATCCTCACTTCGAACCGCGTCCGCGAGCTGTCGGACGCGCTGCGCCGCCGCTGCCTCTACCTCTGGATCGACTTCCCCGGCTTCGACAAGGAAGTGAGAATCGTCACGCGCAAAGTCCCCGGCGTCAACGAGCGCCTGGCGAGGGAGATCTCGCGCTTCATGGAGACGGTCCGGACCATCCGGCTGGCCAAGGCGCCGGGCGTCGCCGAGACGCTCGACTGGGCCCAGGCGCTCTCGTCGTTGCACGCCGACCACCTCGACGAGGAGCTCGTGACGGAAACGCTCGGCTGCGTCGTCAAGGATGCGGACGACATCAAGCGTCTCAAGCGGGAGCTCGCCACAGGCGGTATCGGGCGCTTCGTCGCCGCCCAGAGCTGAATCAATGGGGGCGCCCCGGGACCTCACGCGCGCCACGCTGGCCTTCGGCGCCATGCTGCGCGCTTCCGGGCTGCCGGTGACCACGTCAGCGGTCATGGACGCCGTCCGCGCTCTCGCGGCCGTGGACCTGATGGACCGCGCCGAGGTTTACCTGGCGCTTCGAACGGTCCTCATGAGCCGCGTGGAGGAACAGCCCGCCTTCGACCGCTGCTTCGAGGCCTTCTGGAGGTTTCACGCGGAAGATGGGCAGGGACTCGACGGCTTGATCGCCGCCGTCCAACCTTTCCGGCAAGAGGAGGAGCTGGATTCCGGCGCTATCGAGACTGCGCGGGAGAAGCAGGCGCAGGTGGCCCTCGACGACTGGGACCAGGGCGAGGCCGCTGACGACGAGCCGGTCGAGGTGCCCGGCCTTTCCGACCGCGAGGCGCTCATGGATCAGGACTTCTCGACCTTCCCCGCCGAGCAGCTCGACGAGGTCGCCCGGCTGACCGTGCAGATCGCGAGGCGGCTCGCGCGCCGGGTGAGCCGGCGGCGCAAGCCCACGCGGCGGGGGGGCGTGATCGACCTGCGGCGCAGCATGAGGGCCAACCTCATGAAGGGCGAGATCATCGAGCTGCGGCGCCGCGCCCGGCGACGCCGCAAGGTGCGCCTCGTGCTGCTCTGCGACGTGTCGGGCTCCATGGATCTCTACAGCCGCTTCCTGCTCCAGTTCCTCTACGCGCTGCAGAACGTCTTCGGGCGAGTGGAGACCTTCACCTTCGCGACGCGTCTGACCCGCGTCTCCGACCTCCTGCGCGGCCCGTCCTACAAGGGAGCGCTCCGGCGCCTGACGGAAGTGCGAGACTTTTCCGGGGGCACGCGCATCGGTGAATCCATCCGAGAGTTCAACCAGACGTGGGGCCGCCTCGTGGACCGGCGGACTATCGTGCTGCTGCTCTCCGACGGCTGGGACACCGGCGAGCCCGACGTCCTGGTGCAGGAGATGTTGACGCTCAAGCGTCGCGCCGCCCGGGTCATCTGGCTCAACCCGCTGCTCGGCAATCCATCCTACGAGCCGCTGACGCGCGGCATGGCCGCCGCGCTCCCGCTCGTGGACCATTTCGCCGCCGCGCACAATCTCGCGAGCCTCAGAGAGCTCGCCTCTCATCTGAGGGTGCGATGAGCGAACTGTTTGACCATCTCGACAGGCTGAAGAGCGCCGAAGGCAAGGTGGCGCTGGCGACCCTGGTCAACACGCGGGGGACGACACCGCGCAAGGAAGGCGCCAAGATGCTCGTGGGCGAAGGCGGCCGCGTGCTCGGCTCGGTCACCATCGGCGGCTGCGTTGACGCACAAGTCATCGAGGAATCCGCCTCGGTGATCGCGGCGCACGCGCCGAGGCTCCTCGAGCTCAATCTGGGCGACGAGGAAGCGTGGGAGATCGGGCTCACCTGCGGTGGGACCATCGAGGTTTTCGTGGAGCCGGTGGACCTCCAACAGCCGGGCGGCGAGACGCTCAGGCTCTACGAGCGGCTCCGGAAGCACGGCGAAGCCGGCGGCCGGTCCGCCTTGCTGACCAGGCTCGACGGCCCCGACAACGGCGCGAAGCTCCTCCTTCTCGACACCGGGGAGCGCGAGGGCAGCGTCGGCTCCGCGGACCTCAACGACCGCGCAGCTGCGGAAGCCCAGGGGCCGATCCGATCGGGCAAATCTTCGACGCTGACGGTCGATGGGACGCGCATCTTCGCGGAGGTCTTCGCGCCGCCGTCCATCATGCTGATCGTGGGAGCCGGTCACGTGTCCATGCCGCTCTGCTCGCTCGCGCGCATTCTCGGCTTCAAGACCATCGTCGTGGACGGGCGGCCGCGCTTCGCCACGCGCGAGCGCTTCCCCGACGTGGATGAGCTCAAGGTCGGCATCCCGTCCGAGCTGATCCGGGCCGTCCCGCTGGTGCCGTCGACGGCGCTGGTCCTCGTCGCGCACGACTACAAGTACGATCTGCCGGTGCTCCGTCACGCGCTCGGGACGCCCGTGGGCTATATCGGGCTCCTGGGATCGAGCCGGCGGGGCAAGGCAATACTCGACCTCTTGCGAGAAGATGGCCTCAGTGAGGACGCACTCGGCAGGGTGCGGGTGCCGATCGGCCTCGATCTCGGGGCGCAGACGGCGCCGGAGATCGCGCTGGCTGTGCTGGCCGAGGTGCTGGCCGTCCAGCGCGGCGCCACCTGCCTGCCGATCAGCGAGAAGGTTCGCCGGGGACTTAAATGACGGCCGGGGGCTGAAGACGTGAAGGCGATCCGAATTCTCCGCGACGGCGCGGCGGCCCCCGCGCTCGAAGGCCGGGTCATCTGCCATGACGTGCGCGATGCGCAGGGGAAGGTCGCGGTGGAGAAAGGGCAGGTCCTTGACGCGGGCGCGGCCGCGCGACTGCTGACGCTGTCCTGGCGCGAGATCCACGTGCTCGAGCTCGAGCCGGGCGACATCCACGAGGAGCCGGCCGGCGCGCGCCTCTCGCAAGCCGCTGCCGGAGAGGGAGTGGAGGTCCGAGGCTACAGCGGCGGGCAGTGGACCCTGGCTGCGACCCGCCGCGGGCTGCTGCGCGTGCGCGGAGAGGCGCTGGCCGAGGTCAATGCCCAGGAGGGGATGGCCGTCTACACGCTCTACGATCTCCAGCCCGTCGAGGCGGGCGAGGCTGTGGCGCGGGCCAAGATCGTTCCGCTCGCGATCGGCGAGGCCCACGTGAAGCGGGCCGAGGAGTGCGCCTGGGCCGCGACCGGGCTCGTCACCGTCAAGCCCTTCACGCCCCGCCGTATCGGTGCGCTGACCCGCGCGAGCCTGCCGGCCCAGCAGCGGATCCGGTTCGAGGCCGCGCTCGGCGAGAAGGTGGACTGGCTCGGCTCCCGTCTCTTGCCGGTCCACTACTGCGCCGACGAAGCGCGCGCCGTTGCCGACGGGCTCGAGGCGCTAGCCGCCGAAGGCGCTGAGCTCGTCATCGCCGCGGGCGCCGCCTCGCTCGACCCGCTCGACGCGATCTTCGAAGGGCTCAAGCTGGCCGGCGGCCGGATGGTGCGCCATGGAACGCCGGCCCATCCGGGCAGCCTCCTGTGGCTGGCGCGGTGGCGCGACTGCCCCGTCCTCGGCATGCCGGCCTGCGGGATGTTCTCCCAGGCAACTTCCTTCGATCTCGTCCTGCCCCGGATCCTCGCCGGCGAGACGGTGGACCATGCCGACCTGGCGGCGATCGGTCACGGGGGGCTGCTGTCGCGCGACAGCGCGTGGCGCTTCCCGCCGTACCGGCAGAGCGCTGCGCGCGGCGAGCTGCCCGAGTAGCGGCCAGAGTAGCTGAATGATCTACAGCAGCGTCATCCGCGAGCGGTTCAGGCGGCCTCGATTCCGGGGTGAGCTGCTGCTGCCGGACCTCGCCTTCGAGGGCGTCAACCCGCTCTGCGGCGACCGGATCCGTATCGAGTGCCGGATCGCCGACGGACGCCTCTCGGATGCGCGCCATCGAGGCGACAGCTGCGCGATCTGCGCCGCGTCGGCCGACCTGCTGCTCGAGATGGTGATCGGACGCACGGTGGAGGAGGCGGCCGCCGTCGAGCCCGCGGCGCTCCTCGAGCGGCTCGAGGCCGACATCCGGCCGACGCGGTTCAAGTGTGTGACGCTGCCGCTCTCGGTGCTCCAGGGCGCGCTCGAGGGGCGGGAGGTGGCGCTGTGACGCTCGGCGAGAGGACGCGGCCCGACTTTCCCATCCTGGCTCGCCAGATCCACGGCCAGCCTCTCGTCTACCTCGACTCCGCGGCCTCGAGCCAGAAGCCCCGGCAGGTCTTGGAAGCCATGCAGCGCTACTACGAGCGCAGTCACGCCAACGTCCACCGCTCGATCCACACGCTGGGCGAGGAGGCGACGGAGCTCTACGAGGCCGCGAGGGACGCCGCGCGCGGGTTCATCGGCGCGCGGTTCCGCGAGGAGGTCATCTTCACGCGCGGGACCACTGAGGGCATCAACGTGATCGCCCGCGCGGTGGCGGGCACGCTGAGGCAAGGCGACGAGATTGTCGTCACGGAGATGGAGCACCACTCGAACCTGATCCCGTGGCAGATGGTGTGCCGGGAGCGGGGAGCGGTCCTGAAGGCCGTCCCGGTCACCGACGCCGGCTTCCTCGACATGGACGCCTTTGCCCGCCTGCTTTCGCCGCGCACGAGGCTCGTGACGGTGGCGCACGTTTCGAACGTGCTCGGGACCATCAACCCGGTGGCCGACCTCGTTCGCAAAAGCCGCGAGGCGGGGGCGCTGGTGCTCCTCGACGGCGCCCAGGCGGCGCCGCATCTGGCGCTGGACGTGGCGGCGCTCGGCTGCGACTTTTACGTCTTCTCGGGTCACAAGATGCTGGGGCCCACGGGCATCGGGGTCCTGTACGGCCGCCGCGAGACGCTCGAGGGGCTCGAACCGGGGATGGGCGGCAGCGAGATGATCAAGGAAGTATGGATCGATCATGCGCAGTGGAACGATCTTCCGTGGCGCTTCGAGCCGGGGACGCCGCCCATCGCCGAGGCCGTCGGCCTCCACGCCGCGGTGGAGTATCTCGACAAGCTCGGGATGGGGCGGGTCGAAGCCCACGAGCGGGAGCTCTGCAGGCTGACGCTCGAGGCTCTCGAGACGATCCCTGGGGTCACCCTGTACGGCCCACGGAACCCCGAGCTCAAGGGGGCCGTGGTGGCATTCAACGTGGAAGGCATCCATCCGCACGACGGGGCGGCGCTCCTCGACGAGCGGGGCATCGCCGTCCGCGCGGGGCACCACTGCGCCCAGCCGCTCATGAAGCGGCTCGGGATCGTCGGGACGCTCCGCGCGAGCTTTTCGGTCTACAATACGTCCGCCGAGATCGTGCGCCTGGCCGAGGCGGTCGAAGGCCTTCGCGGCGCGCTCTGATCCGGCCTCTGGAGCTTCCCGGCCGAAGGGAGGGTCGTATGCGCCAAGGGGGGAGTCCTATGCGCCAAGCGGGGAGTCCTATGCGAAAGATGATGGTCACCGGTGCGGTGCTCGCGAGCCTGGCCCTGGCCGGCGCGGGACCGGCGCGCGCGGCGCAGCCCGTGGCGGTGATCGACATCGATGGCGCGATCACGCCGGTCACCGCGCGCCTCCTGACCGCCGCGGTCGAGCGCGCGCAGGCCGAGCGCGCCCAGGCGCTCGTGGTCCAGCTCAACACGCCGGGCGGACTCGAGCGCTCCATGCGCACCATGGCGCAGACGATCCTCAACGCCGAGATCCCCGTCATCGTCTACGTCGCTCCGACGGGCGCTCGAGCGGCTTCGGCCGGCGTCTTCATCACCATGGCCGCGCACGTGGCGGCGATGGCCCCCGCCACCAACATCGGCGCGGCCCACCCCGTGGCGGCGAGTGGTGGCGAGATGGGTAAGGAGATGTCCAAGAAGGTCGCGAACGATGCGGCGGCCTTCGCCCGCAGCCTTGCCGCGGAACGCGGTCGCAATGTCGAATGGGCGGAGAAGGCCGTTCGCGCGTCGGTCTCGGTGACGGAGCGCGAGGCGGTGAAGCTCAAGGTCGTGGATCTCATCGCAGACAACCTCCAGGACCTGCTCGCCAAGGTGGATGGCCGGAGCGTCAAAACCGTGCGTGGCACCGTGACGCTCGAGACGCGGAATGCGGAGCTGAAGCGGATCGAGGTCGGGTTCCGCGACAGATTTCTCGCGCTCATCACGGATCCCAACATCGCGTACATCCTGATGATGGTCGGCATGCTGGGGATCTTTTTCGAGCTGCAGAACCCCGGCGTGGTCCTGCCGGGCGTCATCGGCGGCATCTCCCTCATTCTCGCTTTCTTCGCCTTCCAGAGCCTGCCTATCAATTGGGCGGGTGTCCTGCTCATCCTGTTCGGGCTGGCGCTGCTCATCGCGGAGATCAAGATCGTGAGCCACGGGGTGCTCACCATCGGAGGCGTCGTCGCCATGGTCCTGGGCTCCTTCATGCTATACGAGGCGCCGGAGTTGGGGTTCCGTGTCTCGTGGACGGTGATCCTCCCGACGGTGGGCGCGATGGCGGGCCTCGTTGGCTGGGCCGTGTCGGCGGGGGTGCGCGCGATGATGAGGCCGTCGGTAACGGGGCCGGAGAGCATGGTGGGCCGCCTTGCGGTAGCCCGCTCAGCCTTGGGACCTGACGGGGGACCTGACGGGCAGGTGCAGGTGGATGGCGAGATATGGCGCGCGGTTGCCAACGGGGGCGCGATCCCCGCAGGCGAGAAGGTGCGCGTGACTGCGGTGGATGGGCTGACGCTCAGGGTCAGCCGCGCGGGCGACAGGCCCTAACCCCTTAGGAGGCTCCGACCATGCGTGGTCTCGACTGGACGCTCGGCCTGATCCCTGTCGTCATCATCGCCTTCTTCGTCCTGCTCAACTCGGTGCGGATCCTGCGCGAGTACGAGCGGGCGGTCATCTTCCGCTTCGGCCGGCAGTCGCCGGCCATCATCAACCCGGGCGGCGACGGCACCGGCCCCGGGCTCATCCTGCTGATTCCCTTCGTCGACAAGATGGTCAAGGTGAGCCTGCGGACGGTCGTCATGGACGTGCCGCCGCAGGACGTGATCACGCGCGACAACGTCTCGGTCAAGGTCAACGCGGTCATCTTCTTCCGCGTGCTCGACGCCAACAAGGCTGTGATCAGTGTCGAGGACTACCTCTACGCGACGTCCCAGATGGCGCAGACGACGCTCCGGAGCGTGCTGGGCCAGCAGGAGCTGGATGACCTGTTGGCCTCGCGGGAAAAGATCAACGAGGAGCTGACCCGCATCATCGACCAGCACACGACCCCGTGGGGCGTGAAGGTGGCCGCGGTCGAGGTCAAGAACGTGGACCTGCCCCAGGACATGCAGCGGGCAATGTCGAAGCAGGCCGAAGCCGAGCGCGAGCGGCGGGCGAAGGTCATCAACGCGGAGGGCGAGTTCCAGGCCGCGGCAAAGCTGGCCGAGGCGGCCGCCGTCCTGACCCGCTTCCCGATCGCGGTCCAGCTCCGGTATCTGCAGACCATGCGGGAGATCGCGTCGGAGCGGAACACCACGACGTTCTTCCCGCTGCCCATCGACCTGTTCGCGCCGATCCTGCGCGCCCTCGGGGAGAGCCAGGCGCCCAAGCCCTGAGGACAGATCCCGTCGGGGCGCCGTGCGGCTTGTAGGCGCGGGGCGGCGCGGGTAGAATGAGCGGGTTGCTTCGGAATGAGCGGGTTGCTTCGGGGGGTTAGCTCAGTTGGGAGAGCGCGGCGTTCGCAACGCCGAGGTCGAGGGTTCGAATCCCTTACCCTCCACCATTCGGACACACCGTCGGGGCGCCGGAGCGATCCGGCGCCCCGTCCTGCGTGGAGGCGGGGGGCGCGCTACTTGGCGGCGCGGCCCGCCTTGGCGGGACAGGTCTTGTGATACCAGACCGACCCGAGCTTGGTGTGGTTGCCGTTCTTGTGAATCGTCAGCTTGCACTTGGGGCAGGTGCCCATCCCGGTCTCCCTCGACGAATGATGTGGCGATGAATGCTCTGGGCCTCGTGCGCCTAGGGAAACGAGTATACACGAGGCGGGGTGGATGGTGAGCGGTGGCTGCCTCTTCTGCCGAATCATCGCGCGGGAAAGCCCGGCCGAGATCGAATACGAGGACGAAGGGGTCCTCGCCTTCAAGGACCTCTACCCGAAGGCGCCGGTCCACCTCCTGATCGTCCCGAAGCGGCACATCGAGTCGCTCGCGCGCCTCGAGCCTGGAGACGAAACGGTGGCCGGCCACTGCGTGCGGGTGGCGAGGCTCCTGGCGGAGCGCGCGGGCTACGGTGAGCGGGGCTACCGCCTCTCGTGCAATACGGGGCCTGAGGGCGGGCAGGTCGTGTACCACCTCCACTTCCATCTGACGGCAGGGCATCTGACGGCAGGGCATCTGACGGCAGGGCATCTGACGGCAGGGCGGCGGGGGTGATCCGGGTCCGGGATCTCTCCAAGCGCTACCCCAGCGGCACCGTGGCGCTCGACGGTGTCACGCTGGACGTCGGGGCGGGCGAGTTCGTTGCCCTGATCGGCTCGAGCGGCGCGGGCAAGTCGACGTTCCTCCGCTGCCTCAACGGTCTCGTGACTCCGACGGCCGGCCTGGTGAGCGTAGACGGCCGGCCGGTGACGGGTGCCTCCCGGAACGGCCTTCGCGGTGTCCGGGCGACCGTCGGCTTCGTCTTCCAACAGTTCAACCTCCTCAAACGGCTCAGCGTCCTCGAGAATGTCCTCGTGGGCACCCTGTCCCGGGTGGACATGTGGCGCTCCCTGCTCGGGCGCTTCCCCGGCGGGGAGCTCGAGCGGGCTCGGCGCACCTTGGGGCGCGTCGGCCTGGCGGGACTCGACGACAGGAGAGCGGATACGCTATCGGGCGGCCAGCAGCAGCGGGTTGCCATCGCCCGCGCGCTCGTCCAGGAGCCCCGCGTGCTCCTGGCCGATGAGCCCATGTCGAGCCTCGACCCCGCGTCATCCCGCTCGGTGATGGAGCTCCTGCAGGACATCAACCGGCAGGACGGCTTGACCGTCATTGCCTCGCTGCACGTGCTGGACCTGGCGGTGACCTACGGCCGGCGCATCGTCGGGCTCCGGGCCGGACGTGTCGTCCATGACGGGCCCCCCGAGGGATTGACCCAGGCGGCGGCCGAGGCCATCTTCGGCGGAGAGCGGCTGTGAGCACCGGGCGACGTTGGGCGGGCGGGCTGGCGATCGCCGCCGCTTTCATCTGGTCGGCGTGGTCCACCGAGGTGTCGCTGGGGCGGCTCGTCGAAGGTGTCCCCTTCATGTTTGATTTCGTCGGCCGCATGCTGCCGCCCGACCTGAGGGTGCTCGGTCAGGCGCTCCGGGGCGCGCTGCAGACGCTGCAGATCGCCGTGGCAGGGACGGCCGTGGGCGCCGTGTTGGCGCTGCCCGTCGCCTTCGCCGCGGCCAGAAACACCTCGCCCCGTTGGACCTTCTACTGGACACGCAGCGCGCTCAACGCCTTCCGGGCGATTGACACTCTCGTCTACGCGCTCTTCTTCGTGGCTGCGGTTGGGCTGGGACCCTTTCCGGGCGTATTGGCCGTGGTGGTGTATACCGGGACCGTGCTCGCGAAGCTCTATTCCGAAGCCATCGAAGCCATGGATCCCGGCCCGGTGGAGGCGGTGGAGGCCGTGGGCGCCACGCGGCTCCAGGTGCTGAGATGGGGCGTGGTCCCGCAGCTCTTGCCGCAGTTCCTGTCCTTCACGCTCTACCGCTTCGAGACCACCATCCGCGCGGCGACCGTGCTGGGCTTCGTCGGAGCGGGAGGCATCGGGTTCTATATTCAGACCTACCTGAGACTGATGAACTACCCCGCGGCATCGACCATGTTGCTGGTGCTCGTGGCGATGGTCATGCTCGTGGATTTCGCCTCGTCCCGGCTGCGCGCGCGGCTCGTCTAGCCGGCCAAGTGTTCCCTCTTAAGGATGACATCCCGACCCGGACCACACCGATCATCACGGTCGCGCTCATCGCGCTCAATATCCTGGTCTTCCTTTACCAACTCTCCCTCCAGGGAGAGGGCTCACCCGACGGGCTCCGGGCCTCCCGCGACTTCATCCTGGAGTTCGGGCTCGTGCCGTGCCGCCTGACGGGAGCCTGCTCGCCCGGCTCATGGCTGCTCCCGCCGACGCTGACAGTCTTGACTTCAATGTTCCTCCACGGAGGGTTCCTGCACGTCGGCGGCAACATGCTCTACCTTTGGATCTTCGGCAACAACGTCGAGGACACCTTGGGCCACGCCCGCTTCACGCTGTTCTACCTGGTCTCAGGCGCGGTCGCGGCGGCGGCCCAGACCGCCCTCAGCGCCGCGTCCTCCGTGCCCATGATCGGGGCCAGCGGGGCGGTTTCGGGCGTGCTCGGCGCCTACCTGCTGCTCTTTCCCCGTGCGAACGTGCTGACGCTCATTGTTCTCGGCTTCTTCGTCCGGATCGTGCGCGTCCCGGCCATCCTGGTCCTCGGCTTGTGGTTCGTCGTCCAGTTCGTCAGCGGCCTGGCGACGTGGGGGGCTGCGACCGGTCGCGGCGAGGCCATGGGAGGGGAGACAGCCTGGTTCGCCCACCTGGGAGGGTTTCTCGCCGGGATGGTTCTGCTCTTCGTCCTACGCCCGCGCAACCCCGGGGACGGCGGTCCGGGCCGTTCCTGGTAAGTTCCGCCTTCCGGGCATTTCCCGCTATAATTCGGTATGCTCGGTGACCTGTTTCCGCCTCGATCCGGCCCTTTGGTGATCCCCTCGTGAAGGCCGTCGTGATGGCCGGAGGGTTCGGGACGCGCCTCCGGCCGCTGACCGCCCACCTTCCCAAGCCGCTCGTGCCCGTCGGGAACGTCCCTGTCATGGAGCACATGGTGCGGCTCCTGAAGCGGCACGGTTTCACCGACCTGTGCGTGCTGCTCTACTTCCTGCCGGACACGATCACCTCCTACTTCGGCGACGGCAGCCGCTGGGGCGTCAAGATGACCTATGTCACCCCGCCGGCCGATCTCGGGACCGCCGGCGCGGTGAAGTTCGCGGTCGGTGACTCGGACGAGCCGGTCCTGGTCGTATCGGCCGACGTCCTGACGGACATCGACCTCGCCGGGGCCGCGGCCTTCCACAAAGGCCGGGGCGCCGAGGCGACCATGGTACTGACCCGGGTGGAGCTGCCCCTGGCCTACGGGATCGTGATCACCGACGAGGAGGGGCGGGTGCTCCGCTTCCTCGAGAAGCCGGCGTGGGGAGAGGTGTTCAGCGACACGATCAACACCGGCATCTACCTCCTCGAGCCCTCGGTGTTCCCGGCCATCCCCGCGGGCCGCTCTTACGATTTCGGGAAGGAGCTGTTCCCGGCGCTCCTCGCCGGCGGCCGCCCGCTCTGGGGATACGTCGCGGAGGGCTACTGGCGCGATGTGGGCGACCTGGCAGAGTACCGGACGGCGCACCTCGATCTCCTCCAGGGCAAGATCGGGGTGGACATCCCGGGGGAACGGCACGTCACGGAGGGGCACACGGTGTGGCTCGACGAGGGCGCCCACGTGGACCACTCGGCGCGGCTCTCGGGCTCCGTCATTCTCGGCCGCGGGGCGCAGGTGGCGGCCGGGGCACGCGTCGCCAACTCGGTCATCGGGCCGGAGACCGTCATCCAGGCAGGGGCCGATGTCGAGAGCAGCGTCGTCTGGGACGCGGTGGAGATCGGCCCGGGCGCCGTGGTCAAGGAGGCCGTGATCGGGCGCAAGAGCGTCGTGGGGGCGAACGCGTTCCTGGCCGAGGGCGTCGTGATCGCGGATTTCTGCCGAATCGGCGAGGGAAGCGTCGTCAAGGCCAACGTGAAGGTCTGGCCGTACAAGGAAGTCGAGGACGGCGCGACGCTGGCCATGAGCCTCGTGTGGGGCGAGCGCTGGAGCCGGTCGCTCTTCGGCCGCTACGGAGTCTCGGGGCTCGCCAACATCGAGGTATCGCCCGAGTTCGCGGCCAAGCTCGGCGCCGCATGCGGGGCCATCGTCGGCAGGCGCAGGGTCATGATCACGAGCCGAGACCACCACAAGGCTTCGCGAATGATCAACCGGGCGCTCATGTCGGGCCTCTTGTCCGTGGGAGTCGACGTGCAGGACCTGGGCGTGGCGCCGATCCCGGTCGTGCGCTACCAGGTCGCCGCGCTGGGCCTGGCGGGCGGTAGCCACGTGCGGAAGTCCCCCTACGATCCCCAGCTGCTCGACATCAAGTTCTTCGATTCGCGGGGACTCGAGCTGGCTCCGGACAAGGAAAAGGCGATGGAGCGCCTGTTCTTCATGGAGGACTTCGAGCGGGCGCCTATGGACGGCATTGGGACCCTGTCCTTTCCGCACGCGGGCACGGACAGGTACCGGGACGGGCTGCTCGGCTCAGTGGACCGCGAGGTGGTCCGCCGGGCCTGCCTGCGGATGGTCCTCGACTACGCCTTCGGCTCCGCGTCGTCCATCTTTCCCTCCGTGCTCGGCGCGCTCGGGGTCGAGGTCATCTCGCTCAACGCCTACCTGGACGAGACGAAGATCTCCAAGACCGCGGAGGAGTTCGAGCGTTCGCTGCACCAGCTGTCCAACATCGTCCGCACGCTCGGGGCGGATCTCGGGGTGCTCCTCGATACGGGGGGCGAGAAAGTTTTCCTGGTCGATGAGAAGGGCGAGATCCTCGGGGGCGACCTGACGCTGGCCTTAGTCGCGCTCCTGGTGATGCGCACGCGGCCGTCCGGCCGCATCGTGGTGCCGGTCACCGCATCGCGGGCGGTCGAGCGGATGGCCGAAGAGCACGGGTTCCAGGTCACGCGCTCCCGCGGGACCGCGCGGGCGCTGACCGAGGCCGCTCTGGCGCCCGACGTCGCGCTGGTGGGCGAGGAGCTGGGCGGGCTGATCTTCCCGAGCTTCCACCCGGCGTTCGACGGCATGTCGGCGGTCGTGCGGATCCTCGAGATGATGGCGCGGCTCGACGTGCGGCTGCATCAGCTCACGCGGGCCGTCCCCGAGAGTCACGTCGCGCGGCTCGAAGTGCCGTGCCCGGACGAGCGCAAGGGCGCGGTGATGCGGCGGCTGATCCAGGCGACCAAGGGCGGCAGCGTCGAGTTGATCGAGGGTGTGCGGGTCAGCATGGGTGATGACTGGGTGGCGGCGATTCCGGACGCGGACCGAGCGACGTTCCATGTGGTGGCCGAGTCGGCCAATCGGGATCGTGCCCAGCGGCTGGCGGAAGAGTTCCGCGACCGCATCACTGGTTGGAGAAAGGAGCCTGCGTGAAGAAGGCGACCATGAAGAAGCCGAACCCCGGAGCCGTGCAGGAGCCGAGGAGTCGGGCCGGGGGTGCCGGGCAGGCGAAGGTCAAGGAGCGTATCGACGTGGCGCTGGTGGCCCGGGGTTTGTGCGACAGCCGCGAAAAGGCGGCTCGCCTGCTCCTGGCCGGCGCCGTCACGGTGGACGGAAAGCGCGTGGACAAGCCCGGCGTCCTGGTCGCCCCCAGCGCCGACCTGCGCGTGACCGCGCGGCCGAAGTTCGTGAGCCGGGGCGGCGACAAGCTCGTGCATGCCCTGGACGCCTTCGCCGTCTCGCCCAAGGGGAGGGTCTGTATCGACGTCGGCGCGTCCACGGGCGGCTTCACGCACTGCCTGCTCGAGGCCGGCGCCTCTCGCGTGTACGCGGTGGACGTGGGGCAGGGACAGCTCGACGCGTCCCTCCGGGCCGACGGACGTGTCGTGGTGATGGAAAAGACGAATGCCCGCCAGCTGCCCCCGGACGCGTTCCCGGACGCGCCGGGCCTCGCCACCCTCGACGTCTCCTTCATCTCCCTCGAGAAGGTCCTGCCGTCCGTGTTCGCGGTGCTGACGCTCGACGGGGAGGCGGTGGCGCTCGTCAAGCCGCAGTTCGAGATCGGCAAGGGCCTGGTGGGCAAGGGCGGAGTGGTCCGGGATGCCGCCCATCACCGGACGGTCGTCTCCCGCGTCGCCCGCTTTTGCGTCCTGCACGGCTGGCACGTGCGGGGCGTTACGGCATCGCCGCTCAAGGGGCCCAAGGGCAACCGCGAGTTCTTCCTCCATCTGACGCGCGCGGGCCGCACCGCCCCCGATCTCGACGCGCTCATTGCCCACGCGGCGGAATCCGCCGAACCCGCATGAAGCGGATCGGCGTCGTCGCCAAGACCGACCGGGCGGATGCCCGTGAGGTCGTAGAGCGACTGCTCGCCTGGTGCGCGGAGCGAGGGCTCCAGCCGGTCCTCGAGAAGGAGACGGCGGGGCTCTGCCCGGACACCAAGGCGGCGACTGCGCGAAAGCCCGATCTACCGGGCCAGGTGGACCTGCTGCTCGTGCTGGGCGGGGACGGCACGCTGCTCTCCATGGCTCGGCTCGTTGGCGACCTGAGCGTGCCCATACTCGGCGTGAACCTGGGCGGCTTGGGCTTTCTGACGGCCCTGACCAAGGAGGAGCTCTTCCCGGCGCTGGAGGCTTTCCTCGCGGGCGGGCTCGTGATCGAGGAGCGCGTGATGCTCGCCGCACAGGTGTGGCGCCACGGAGAGCGGCTGTCGGAGTACGTGGCGCTCAACGACGTGGTGATCACCAAGTCGGCGATGAGCCGCATCATCAACCTGGCGGTGTCGGTGGACGGGCAGTTCGCCACGGCCTACCGCGCCGACGGGCTCATCATCTCGACACCGACGGGCTCCACAGCCTACTGCCTCTCGGCGGGCGGCCCTATCGTCTTCCCGACCATGCCCGCGGTTGTGCTGACGCCGATCTGCTCGCACACGCTCACGAACCGTCCGATCGTGCTGCCCGCTGACCAGCGCATCGAGGTGACGCTCCAGTCCGACCAGGACGTGATGCTCACCCTCGACGGGCAGGTCGGCTTCGCCCTCAAGGAGGCCGACGTCGTGGCGGTCCACCAGGCGGCGGCGCGCATCCGGCTTCTCCGCTTCCCGCAGAAGCACTTTTTCTCCGTGCTGCGGACCAAGCTCAAGTGGGGAGAGCGCTAAGGTGGGAAGCCGGTGACGCGGGCCTGTGACCCTGGGGATACGTCTTGAGCCCCCGGGGGGATACGTCTTGAGCCCGACGTCCCGCGCGTCGTAGGATGGCGTCCGCGATGCTCCGCGAGCTCGCCATCCGGAACCTGGCCGTCCTGGAAGAAGCGCGCGTCGTCTTTGCGCCGGGGCTGAACGTCCTCACCGGCGAGACCGGGGCCGGCAAGTCCATCGTCATCGACGCCCTCCTCCTGGTCCGCGGCGCCCGCGCCCAGCCCGATCTCATCCGCACGGGCGCCGAGTCCGCCTCGGTGGAGGCCGTGTTCGACATCTCCGCCACGGGCCCGGTGGCGGCGGCGCTCGACGAGGCCGGGCACGCCGCCCCCGACGGCCAGCTCGTCGTCAAGCGGGAGCTCTCGCGATCCGGGCGGCACCGCGTGTTCGTCAACGACTCGGCCGCGACGGTTGCGCTCCTCGAGCGCCTCGGCGACCTCTTGGTGGAGATCCACGGCCAGCACGAGCACCAGCGGCTCATGGAGCCCCTGCGCCAGCTCGACGTGCTGGACCGCTTCGCCGGGTGCGAGGAGACGCGGACGAAGCTGGCCGCGCTCTGCCGCCGATGGGAGACGGCGCGGGCTGAGCTCGTCCGCATCCGCGACGACGCTCGCGAGGGGGCCCGCAAGCAGGAGCTCTTCCGCTGGGAGATCTCCGAAATCGACGCGGCGGAGCTCCGCGAAGGCGAGGAGGACGAGCTCCGCGCGGAGCGCCGGCGGCTCCAGAACGCCGAGCGGATCTTCGCCGGCCTTCAGGAAGTCATGGGGCTCCTGCACGAGGACCCGCAGGCGGCCGGCTCGGGAATCGGCCGCGCCGCCGCGCTGCTTCGGGAGCTGTCGCGCTTCGACCCCGACGTCGCCACGCCCATCGAGGCGCTCGAGGGCGCGCAGGCCTATGTCGAGGACGCCGTCGCGCGGGCGCGCGGGCTCCGCGACCGGGCGGTCATGGATCCGGACCGGCTGAGGCAGATCGACGAGCGCCTCGACGCCATAGGCAACGTCAAGCGCAAGTACGGCGAGACCGCGGCTGCCGTCGCCGCCTACCGGGAGGAGATCGCCCGGGCGCTCGACAGGATCGAGCATCACGACGCCATCGCCGAGGAGACGGAGCGCGAGGTGGCGGAGGCGGCCAAGAGCGCGGCGCGGGCGGCGGCGGTCCTGTCGGAGTCCAGGGCGGAGGCGGCGCAGCGACTCGAGCGGCTGATCCAGCGCGAGCTGCGTTCCCTCGGCATGGAGCACGCGCGTTTCCGCTCGCCGCTCCGGCGGGAGGCGGCCGGGGAGGGGGACCTCTCGAGCGGGCCGGGCGGCTGGCGCCTCGGCGTCCGGGGGGCGGAGACGGTCGAATTCCTTCTGTCGGCCAACCCTGGAGAGGAGCTGAAGCCGCTGGCGAAGGTCGTCTCGGGCGGTGAGCTGTCGCGGACCATGCTCGCGATCAAGACCATCCTGGCGGCGGCCGAGGATGTGCCGAGCATGGTCTTCGACGAGGTGGACGCCGGCATAGGCGGGCGCGTCGCCGACGCGGTGGGACAGAAGCTCCGTCAGACCGCCGCGGGGCGCCAGGTGCTGTGCGTGACGCACCTCGCCCCGATCGCCGCCTACGCCGAGCACCACCTGCTCGTGGAGAAGCGCGTGGCCAAGGCTGCCACGCGGACGACGGTGACGGCGCTGGACGCGGGCGGCCGTGTGGAAGAAGTCGCGCGGATGCTGGGCGGTGAGCACGTGACCGAGGCCTCGCGGCGGCACGCGCGTGAACTCCTCCGGGCCGCTCGACCAGCCGGGTAGTGTAAGATACATCGTATGCTGAACGTCCTCGTTCGCGCGGTCTTCGGCACCAAGCACGAGCGCGATGCCAAGCGCATGCGTCCGACGGTCGAGGCCATCAACGCGCTCGGCGCCGACTTGGAGCGTGTCCCGGACGCGGGCCTCCGGGCCAAGACCGACGAATTCCGCAAGCGGTATGCCGACGGCGCGCAGGTGGACGATCTCCTGGTAGAGGCCTTCGCCGTGTGCCGCGAAGCCGCGCGGCGGACGGTCCGGATGCGGCACTTCGACGTCCAAATCATGGGCGGGATGGTGCTGCACCAGGGCACGATCGCCGAGATGGCGACCGGTGAAGGCAAGACGCTCGTCGCGACGCTGCCGGCCTATCTGAACGCGCTGCCGGGGCTGGGCACGCACATCGTTACCGTCAACGACTACCTCGCGCGCCGCGATGCGCAGTGGATGGGCCCCATCTACCACGCGCTCGGGTTGAGCCTGGGTGTGATCCAGCACGAGGTGTCGTACCTCTTCGACCCGGCGCACGTGTCGCCCGACATCCGGCTGGCGGGACTCAGGCCCTGCACGCGCCGCGAGGCATACCACGCCGACATCACCTACGGCACCAACAACGAGTTCGGCTTCGACTACCTCCGCGACAACATGCGCTTCGGCCTCGAAGACATGGTCCAGCGCGAGCACCACTACGCCATCGTCGACGAGGTCGACTCCATCCTGATCGACGAGGCCCGCACCCCGCTCATCATCTCGGGCCCGGCCGAGGGCTCGACCGACCGCTACTACAAGATCGACCGAATCATCCCGAAACTCACTCGCGCGGCGACGATCGTGGAGGGCAAGCTCTCCGAGATCGAGGCGCAGGCGCCGGGCGATTACATCGTGGACGAGAAGTCGCGGGCGGTGTCGCTGACCGAGGAGGGCATCTCGCACTGCGAGCGCCTCCTGAACGTCGACAACCTCTACGACCCGTCGCAGATGGAGGTGCTCCACCACATCAGCCAGGCGCTCAAGGCCCACGCCCTCTTCAAGAAGGACGTGGACTACGTGATCAAGGACGGGCAGGTCATCATCGTGGACGAGTTCACCGGGAGGATGATGCCGGGACGCCGCTGGTCGGATGGCCTCCACCAGGCGGTCGAGGCCAAGGAAGGTGTCAAGATCGAGTCTGAAAATCAGACGCTTGCCACCATTACGCTCCAGAATTACTTCAGGATGTACGACAAGCTCGCGGGGATGACGGGGACGGCGGCGACGGAGGCGGACGAGTTCGCCAAGATCTACGAGCTCGACGTCACGGTCGTTCCGACCAACCGGCCGATGTCCCGCGTCAACTACCCGGACGTCGTCTACAAGACGGAGCGGGAGAAGTTCGAGGCGGTCAGCGCCGAGATCGTCGCGTGCCACGAGAAGGGCCAGCCCGCGCTCGTCGGCACGGTCTCCATCGAGAAGTCCGAGCGCCTCTCGGGGCTCTTGAAGAAGCGCGGCATCCCGCACCAGGTCCTCAACGCCAAGTACCACGAGCGGGAAGCCGAGATCATCGCGCAGGCCGGCCGCGAGAAGGCCGTCACGATCGCCACGAACATGGCGGGACGGGGCACCGACATCCTGCTGGGTGGCAACCCGGACTTCCTGGCCAAGGAGCTCCTGAGGAAGAAGGGGCTCGACCCGGCGCTGGCGCCGCCCGAGGCCCGCCAGACCGCTTGGGAAGAGGCCAACAAGGTCACGCAGACCGAGCACGAGCGCGTCGTGAAGCTCGGGGGGCTCCACATCATCGGCACGGAGCGTCACGAGTCCCGGCGAATCGACAACCAGCTGCGGGGCCGATCGGGGCGGCAGGGCGACCCGGGCTCCTCGCGCTTCTACCTGTCCCTCGAGGACGACCTGCTCCGGATCTTCGGCTCCGAGCGTATCCAGCGCATCATGGAGCGGCTGGGGATGGAGGAAGGCGAGCCCATCGAGCACAAGCTCGTCACGCGGGCCATCGGCACCGCCCAGAAGCGCGTCGAGACGCGCAACTTCGAGATCCGCAAGCATCTCCTCGAGTACGACGACGTGATGAACAAGCAGCGAGAGATCGTCTACGGCCTCCGCCGCGACATCCTCGAGGGCGAGAGCCAGGAGGACCGGATCCTCGAGTGGACGGGGGAGGTTGCGGAAGGCATCACCGAGCGGTTCGCGCCCCGCGACGCCCATGTTGACGACTGGGACCTAGCGGGTCTCAACGAAGCGCTCTACCGCCAGTTCGACCTGCGCCTGGCCGGCGAGAGGACCGAGGGCGCGGTGGAAGCCGGGTCGACCGAGGCCCTCAACGCGGCAGTCCTGGAGGCCGTGGAGGCGCTGTACCGGGAGCGCGAGCAGCAGGTGGGGCCTGAGCTCCTGCACCGGCTCGAGCGCTGGATCCTGCTGGGACTGCGCTGGGAGGACGGCGAGTTCCGCGGGATCGACCAGCTGTGGAAGGACCATCTGCTGAACATGGACCACTTGAAGGAGGGCATCGGGCTGCGCGGCTACGGCCAGCGTGACCCGCTGACCGAGTACAAGAAGGAAGCCTTCGACATGTTCCAGGAGATGATGGACCACCTGAAGGAGGTCGTGCTCGAGCAGCTCTTTAAAGTCCGGATCGGCAACGCGGATCTTGCCCCCATGCCCGGCCCGGCGCCGGCCGCAGTCCGGGAGCCCAGGTGGCGCGAGATCCACGGGACCAATGGAGAAGCCGCCCCCAGCGAGCCCCGCATGCTGGCCGGGGTAAAGGTCGGGCGCAACGACCCGTGTCCGTGCGGGTCGGGCAAGAAGTACAAAAAGTGCTGCCTTCTCAAAGGCGTGTGAGCTGAGCGACGTGTAGCCTGAGCACGCGGCCCCGCATCTAGTGCTCCGGTGGTCCTGAACCCCCCTCCTATGGGGTTTTTTCTTGTGCGTCCCGCCCTGGCTGTGTTATCTGTGTGTGCCGGAACCCGGTGATCGTATGCGCCTCGAACAGATCGTCATACAGGGCTTCAAGTCCTTCGTCGAGAAGACGGAGGTCCAGGTCTTTCCCGGTGTGACGTGCATCGTCGGCCCAAACGGCTGCGGTAAGTCCAACGTCGCAGACGCCGTGAGGTGGGCGCTCGGCGAGCAGAGCCCGAAGATCCTGCGCGGCCACAAGATGGAGGATGTGATCTTCCACGGCTCGTCCACGCGCAAGGCCGTGGGGCTGGCCGAAGTCGGCCTCGTCTTCAACAACGACGGGGGGCTCAACGTGCCGTGGAGCGAAGTCGGCGTGGCCCGCCGCCTCTACCGAACCGGCGAGAGCGAGTACCTGCTCAACAAGAGCGTCTGCCGCCTCCGCGACATCCAGGACCTCTTCGCCGGAACCGGCGTCAACCCCAAGGCCTACGCGCTCATGGACCAGGACCGGCTCAACCACGTCCTGACGGCCAAGCCCTGGGAGCGGCGCATCTTTATCGAGGAAGCGGCCGGGGTCGCACGCTACAAGCAGCAGCGGGCCGAGACCCAGGGCAAGCTCGACGCCACCCGCCAGAACCTGCAGCGCGTCCGCGACGTCATGGACGAGGTCAAGCGACAGGTCAGCTCGCTCGAGCGCCAGGCGAAGAAGGCGCAGCAGTACAAGGCACTCCACCAGGAGAGGCAGGCCCTCGACTTGGCCATGCTGGCGGCCGACTACGCCGGTCTGACGGCTGCGCATGAGGCGCTGGTCCAGGAGGGTGCCAGGCTCCGCCGGGAGGAAGACGAGCGGCGGGTGGCCATCGCCCAGATCGAGGCCCGTGAGGCGACGCTGCGCGCGGCGATACAGGAGAGCGAGTACCGGCTGGCGGATCTCAGGCAGTCGGCGCAGAAGTTCCAGGGCGAGGTCGAGCGCCTGCTGGAGCGGCGCGAGCAGATGGGCGCGCAGATCCGCGAGATGGGGGAGGAGGAGCTGCGGCTCGGCGAGGAGATTCGCTCTCTCACCGAGCGCCGCACCGACGTTGGCGCCAAGCTCCAAGACGCGATCCGAGCCTTGGGAGACGCGCGGGAGCGCTTCGTAGGGCTGGACCGGCAGGTCAGGGAGTTCGACGTCGATCTGGAGATGCGGCGGTCCGAGCTTGGCAGGCGCCGGGAGGCCGTCGAGGCGCTGCGCCTCGAGCAGATCCGGGTGGCTGGAGACCGCGCCGAGCTGACGCGCTCCGCGGGCGAGTTGCGGGAGCGCGGCGCCCAGCTCGAGCGGCGGCGCGAGCGGCTCGAAGCGGAAACGACGTCGGCCCGGGGCGAGGCCGACGCGCTGGCGGCGGCGCAGCGTCACCTGGAGACCAGCATCGAGCGGACAGGAGTCCAGCTCTCCCTGCTGACGGGGGAGAGGGAGCAGGTCGAGCAGGAGCTCGTCCGGCAGGGAGCCATGCGCGTTCAGGCGCAGGAGTCCCTGGCGGCGCTCCGGGTGGCCATTGTTGCAAAAGAGTCTGCCAGGGAGGCGCTGGGACGGCTCGAGCGCGAGCGCGAAGGCTACGGCGCCGGGGTGCGCTCGCTGTTCTCGCCGCAGGCGGCTTCGTCCGTTGCCGGCGTGGTGGGCACCGTCGCGGACCTGCTCGAGGTCCCGCCGGGACTCGAGCCGGCGGTTGAGGCGGTGCTCGGCGACCGCCTCCAGTGGGTGATTGTCGAGCGCTTCGAGCATGCTCGGGCGGCGCTGACCTATCTCGAGCGCGAAGGCGCGGGCGCGGCGACGCTCCTCGCCCTCGAGACGCTCGCTCCCGCACGCAGCGCCGGCGAAGGGGGCAGCGACGACAAGGACGTCACCTGGGCGGATCGTCTGGTCGGCGGCCCGCGGCCCGAGCTGGTCCGTCACCTGCTTGGGGGCGTCGGAGTCGTCGGGCACCTCGACCTGGCCGAGGCCCTATGGCGGCGCGACGGGGCCGTGGCAACATATGTCACGCGGGCCGGTGAGGTGCTGGCTCCGACCGGGGCGCTGACGGGCGGCCGTCGACACAACGAACGGCAGGCCAATGACCATTCCCTTCTCGGAAGGAAGCGAGCGCTGCGCCAGCTGTCGGAGGAGCTGGGCGAGCTCGCCCTCCAGGCGGAGGAGGCCCAGCGACGGTTCCATGCGCTGGACCGTGAGGTCGAATCGCTGCGGGGCCGCCAGGAGGTCTTGCAGGTCTCCGTCCACGCTCAGGAGACGGCCCGGCTGAGCGGCGAGAAGGATATCGAGGCCGCGCGCCGCGAAGCCCTACGCGTGCTACGCCATCTCGAAACGCTCCAGGCCGAGGGACGCCAGCTCTCGGGCGAGGCGTCGATGGCGGCGCGCGAGATCGAGGCGCTGGACGAGCGGCTGGCTGAGGTGGCGGCCCGCGAGACGGCCATCGAGCGGGAGATGACGGCGCTGCGGCAGAGCCTCGAGGCCGACCAGGCCGGCGAGGCGTCCATCGTGGTCGCAGCGACGTCCTGTCGTGTCAACCTCGCCACCGTTCTCGAGCGCGTCGAGGCGCTCGGACGCGAGATCGACAGCCTGAGCGAGCTTGAGGTCGAGTTTGGGGCGCGTCTCGAGGAAGCCGGGAGCCGGCGCGCCCAGATCCTCGACCGGCGCCAGGACCTGACGCGGGAGCAGGGCCGGACCGACGAGCGGGCGCGCGAAGTCGGGGCGGAGCGCGACCGCAAGGAGCGGGATGTCGCCGTGCTCGCTGAGGAGCATAGCCAGCGGTTAGACCTGAGGCAAACGGCCGAGAACGAGCTCCGGGAGTCGCAGAGGCGGCTCGACGGCTTGGTCTCGCGGATTCACGAGGTGGACCTGAAGGAGACGGAAGGGCGCGTCCGCCGGGAGGAGCTCCTCCAGGAGGCCGGGCGCCGCCACGCCGTCGACGGGGCGGAGACGCTGCTCGCCGCTCACGATCCGACTCGGGACCTCGAGGCCGGTAAGATCCGCTACGAGGAGCTCGGCGCCAGGCTCGAAGGGATGGGGCCCGTCAACCTCGTGGCGGACGACGAGTACCGGGAGCTCCAGGAGCGGCTCGAGTTCCTTCGAAGCCAGCACGACGACCTGGTGCAGTCCATGAAGGATCTCGATCGGGCGCTCCGCGGCATGACGCGGACGGCGCAGGAGCGCTTTCAGGAGGCCTTCGAGGAGATCAACCGGCATTTCGGTGAGATCTTCCAGCGACTATTCGAAGGCGGACGGGCCGAGTTGCGCATGGTGCCGCCGGAGGAAGGCGAGGATGACCCGTTGGAGCTGGGTGTCGAGCTCATGGCCCAGCCGCGCGGCAAGCGGCTCCAGGCGGTAACGCTTATGTCGGGCGGGGAGCGGGCGCTCACCGGCCTTGCCCTCCTGTTCGCGATCTTCTACTACCGGCCGAGCCCCTTCTGCGTGCTCGACGAGGTCGACGCGCCGCTCGACGACGCCAACATCCACCGGTTCATCAGGGTGCTGCGGGAGCTCTGCTCCCAGACCCAGTTCATCGTCATCACGCACAATCGCAAGACCATGGAAGCCGCCGACGTGCTCTACGGCGTCACCATGCAGGAGCCAGGGCTCTCCCGCCTCGTTTCCGTCAAGCTGACCGAAGCCTAACTCCGCCCCCGCTTTGACTCTTTGGCCGCCGAGGGCGTAGACTGCCCGGGAGGTGTCATGAGCTCTCTGGGAATTCGTCTGCGCGAGCTTCGCGAGGTCAAGGGTGCGTCGCTCGACGACATCGCGCGCTCCACTCGGGTCGGGCGAGGGTACCTCGAAGCCCTCGAGTCCGACAGCCTGGGTGAGCTGCCTTCGCCGGTTTTCGTCAAAGGCTTCATCCGGGCATACTGCGAGTTCCTCGAAGCCTCACCCGACGAGGCGCTGGGACTCTACCGCGAGGCCGCCGGGGAGACCGTGAGGCCGGAGCGACTCCAGAGCGTTACGCATGCGCCGCCGTCCCGCCGCGTCGGGCCGCTCATGGTCAGCCTCGTCCTCTTCATCGCGCTCGGCGCGAGCCTGTTCGCGCTACGAGGCGGGCTCAAGAGCTCTCCGCGCCCGGCGCCGGGCGTGTCGGGGTCTGCGCGGGGCAACCCCGAGAGCGGACCCTCGTCGACGCCCACCCCCGTCACATCCTCGACCGCCGTGCCCGTACAGCCGGCTCCAGTTCCGGCGGGGGAGCCAAGGCCCGCAGGCCAACGCCTCCTGATTCGCGCCGTGGAGCCCACGTGGATACGCGTGCAGGTGGACGAGGGGCAGGTGGCGGAGGAGCTCATGCAGGCGGGCGCGGTCCGCGAATGGACAGCCGCGCGCCGGTTCGTCCTCTCCGTGGGCAATGCGGGCGGCCTCGAGGTCGACCTCAATGGGCGGCGGATTCCGGCGCTGGGAGCCAGGGGCGCGGTCATCCAGAGACTGGTGCTGCCGGCGGAAGCCCAGGGGGCGGGATCGTAATGGGCTTTCTCGGCGCCTTGGCCGATCGCCTGAAGCAGGGGCTCGAGCGCTCGCGCCAGGCGCTCAACGAGGGGCTCGACGGCCTGCTCTCACCGGGCAGGGTGGTCGACGAGGGAATGCTGGAGGAGCTCGAGGAGGTGCTGGTCGCCTCCGACCTCGGGGTCCGTGACGCGGCCGAGTTCGTGTCGCGCGTGCGGGCCGAGGCCAAGCGCACGGGGGCACTGTCGGGACAGGACGTGCGCGCGCTCCTGCGAAGGTTTCTCGAGGAGGCCCTGGCGGGCGCGGCAGCGCCGCTCAACGTGGACGGAGCGCCGAGCGTCATCCTGATGCTGGGGGTCAACGGCGCGGGCAAGACCACAAGCACGGGCAAGCTTGCGGCGGCGCTCCGCGCGTCGGGCAAGAGCGTCCTGCTTGCCGCAGCCGACACCTTCAGGGCGGCGGCGGTGGAGCAGCTCGAGGAGTGGGGGCGCCGGGCGGGCGCGGAGGTCATCCGTCAAGGCGCGGGCGCCGACCCGGCGGCCGTAGTCTTCGACGCCGTGAAGGCCGCGGCGGCCCGTGGCGTGGACGTGCTCCTCGTGGACACCGCCGGCCGCCTCCATACGAAGTGGAACCTGATGGACGAGCTCGCCAAACTCAAAAAGGTCGTAGCCCGGCAGCTGCCGGGGGCGCCGCACGAGTGCCTGATGGTGCTGGAGGCTTCGACCGGGCAGAACGCCTTGGCGCAGGCCAGGCTCTTTCACGAGGCGGTAGGGCTGACGGGGCTCGTGCTGACGAAGCTCGACGGCACGGCCAAGGGCGGCATCGTGGTGCGTATCTACCGCGAGCTGGGCGTGCCGATAAAACTCATAGGAGTAGGGGAGCAGGTCGAGGACCTCCAGCCCTTCGATCCGAAGGTGTTCGTGGACAGCTTGATCTCCCCATGAAGATGGATGCCGCGCTCAGACCCGAAGACTTCCGTTGGATGGGGCGCGCTCTTGAGCTCGCCGGGCGCGGCGCGGGCATGACCTCTCCCAATCCCGTCGTGGGCGCCGTGCTCGTGGCGGCGGGCCGCGCCGTCGGGGAGGGCTTCCACGCCCGAGCGGGCGCGGCCCACGCCGAGGCGGAGGCGCTCGGACAGGCGGGCGCAGCGGCCCGCGGCACGACGCTCTACGTCACGCTGGAGCCCTGTAATCACACGGGCCGGACTGCGCCGTGTGTCGACGCAATCACGACCGCCGGTGTGAAGCGGGTGGTCGTGGCGATTTCCGACCCGAATCCCCGGGTATCGGGTGGTGGAGTCGCCGCGCTCTCCCGGGCCGGCGTCGAGGTGACGGTCGGCTGCCGCGAGAGTGAGGCGATCGCCCTTAACCGAGTTTTTATCATCGCGGCTCGGCGCGGCCGGCCTCACGCTACCCTCAAGTGGGCCGCGACGCTGGACGGCGCGACCGCCGACGCTCGACGAGCGTCCCGCTGGATCACCGGACCCGAGGCGCGGCTCGAGGCGCACCGCATGAGGAGCCGAGCGGATGCCGTCGTCGTCGGGATAGGGACTGCCCTGGCCGACAACCCCGGTCTCGACGTGCGGCTGGGTCATCCCTGGCCACGCGAGCCCTTTCGGGTCGTCGTCGACAGCCGAGCGCGTCTCCCGGTCTCGGCACGTCTCATCGGAGCGGGCAAGCCCGCGCGCGCCCTCGTCGCAATCACCGACGCCGCCGACCCGGAGCGCCTGAGGAACCTCGAGACGCGAGGGGTCATGGTGCTCAGGTGCAAGTCGCACGAGGGGCATGTGGACGTGAGCGACCTTGTGTCCCGGCTCGGCGCCCTCGACGTAGGCGGGATCCTCGTGGAGGGGGGCGGCACGCTTGCCTGGGCCTTCCTCGAGGCGGGGCTCGTGGACCGCGTCGTCGCTTTCACCGCGCCCAAGCTCCTCGGGGGCGCGTCTGCGCCCAGGGCTCTCGAGGGCACCGGCCTGCTCCTGCCGGAGGCGATTCGGCTCGAGGGAATCTGTGTCCGCCCTATCGGGAGGGACTGGATGATGGAGGCTGACGTCGTGCACGAGGGCGTCAAGGTCTGATATGTTCACGGGCATCGTCGAGGAGACGGGCCGGGTGCTGCGCCGCACCGGCGCCCGGCTGGTGGTCAGCGCGGGCGCGACGCTCGACGCCACGCAGGTGGGCTCGAGCCTCGCGGTCAACGGCGTCTGCCTGACGGCCGTGGAGCTGGGTGCCGACTCCGTTGGCTTTGACGTCGGGCCCGAGACCCTCGCCCGGAGCGCCCTCGGGGATCTCTCGCCCGGAGACGAGGTCAACCTCGAGCGCCCCATGCGGCTCGACGGCTTCGTAGGGGGGCACCTGGTCCTTGGACACGTGGACGGCGTCGGGGTCGTCGAGGCCGTGGAGAGGGAGGGAGAGACGGCGCGGCTCAGAATAGAATGGCAGGACGAGGGGCTGGGCCCGCTCCTGATCCCGAAGGGCTCGGTCGCGGTGGACGGGGTCAGCCTGACTGTCGCGGGGCTCGACGCGCGGGCTTTCGAGATCATGGTGATCCCGCATACACTGGAGCGGACGACGCTGGGCGGCCTGAAGGCTGGCCGGCGGGTCAACCTGGAGATGGACGTGATCGGGAAGTACGTGCTGCGCGCCCTGAGCTTGAGAGAGGAGCGACGGTGACTACCGAGAGCAGGCGGGAGTTCGCGAGCATCGAGGAGGCGGTCGGAGACATCCGCGCCGGGCGGATCATCGTGGTGGTCGACGACGAAGACCGGGAGAACGAAGGCGACTTCCTCATGGCGGCCGACAAGGCCACGCCCGAGGCCGTCAACTTCATGATCGTGCACGGGCGGGGTCTCATGTGCATGCCCATGCTGGGCGAGCGGCTCGAGGAGCTGCAGATCCCCATGATGGTCAACGACAACACCGCGCCGCTGGCGACCGCCTTTACGGTGAGCGTGGACGCGCGGCGCGGCGTCACCACCGGGATCTCGGCTTACGATCGCGCGGTCACCATCCGGACGCTCGTCAATCCCCTGTCGCGCCCCGGCGATCTGACGCGCCCCGGGCACATCTTCCCGCTCCGGGCGATGCCGGGCGGGGTCCTGCGGCGGGCGGGGCACACCGAGGCGGCCATCGACCTGGCGCGGCTTGCCGGCTGCGCGCCGGCCGGCGTCATCTGCGAGGTGCTCAACGACGAGGGCGGCATGGCGCGGGTGCAGGACCTGCTCTCCCTGGCGAAGCGCCACGGGCTCAAGTGCATCACGATCAAGGACCTCATCGAGTACCGCATCCAGAAGGAGAAGCTCGTGCGGCGGGCGGCCACCACGCAGCTGCCGACCGAGTACGGCGAGTTCACCTGCATCGCCTACGAGACCACGGTGGACGACCGCCTCCCGCTGGCCCTCGTCATGGGAGATGTGCGCACCGACGACCCCGTGCTGGTGCGTGTCCACTCGGAGTGCCTGACGGCCGACGTGTTCGGATCGCGCCGCTGCGACTGCGGTTCGCAGCTGCACAAGGCCTTGGACATCATCGAGCGCGAAGGGCGGGGCATCCTCCTGTACATGCGGCAGGAGGGGCGGGGGATCGGGCTCTTGAACAAGCTGCGCGCGTACGAGCTCCAGGACCAGGGCAAGGACACCGTCGAGGCCAACCACGTCCTGGGCTTCCAGGCCGACCTGCGCCACTACGGCATCGGCGCGCAGATCCTCGTCGATCTCGGCGCGAAACGCCTGCGCATCCTCACGAACAACCCGAAGAAGATCGTCGGCATCGAGGGGTACGGGCTGCAGGTGGTCGAGCGCGTGCCGATCGAGATTCCGCCCACCGAGAGCAACAAGCGCTACCTGATGACCAAGCGCCAGAAGATGGGCCACCTCTTCTCTTCGCTGCCTGATTGAGATGACCGGACCCGCCCCCGAGAGGAACCCGGACAGAAAATCCGGACACGGCGTCCGCCGAGCGCCCGCGGGCCGCTTCGCCGTCGTGGCGGCGCGATTCAACGAGTCGATCTCGAAGAAGCTCGCCGACGGAGCCGCCTGCGCGCTCGAGGCCGGCGGCGTGGCCGGCGAATGCGTCGAGGTCCACTGGGTGCCCGGCTCGTTCGAGCTTCCGCAGGCGGCCATGGCGCTCGCGCGGACGGGCCGGTATGCCGGCATCGTCTGCGTTGGCGTGGTGATCCGGGGCAAGACCCCGCACTTCGATTACATCGCGGGCGAGGCCGCCCACGGGCTGTCGAGGGTGGCGCTCGAGACCGGGGTGCCGGTGAGCTTCGGCGTGATCACCGCGCTGACGGAAGCGCAGGCGTGGGAGCGCGCCGGAGGCGCCGTCGGCCACCGCGGCGAGGAGGCGGCACGGGCGGCGCTCGAGATGGCGGGCTTCATGCGGGGGCTCAAGGCCGGCCGCGCTCGCCCGCGCCGGCGCTGATGGGCAAGCGCCGCAAGGCCCGCGAGCTGGCGTTGCAACTGCTCTACCAACTCGATGTCCAGGGCGAGGGCTCGCCAGGGCCCCACCTCGACGAGTTCTGGACGCGCCACCCCGTGGACGTCGAGGTGCGCGAGTTTGCCGAAGTCCTGGTGCGCGGGACCAAGCTCCACGAGGCGAAGATCGACGAACTGATCTCCCAGTACGCGGAACACTGGGAGCTCGAGCGGATGGCGGTGGTGGACCGGAACATCCTCCGCGAGGGCATCTTCGAGATCCTGTGGGCCGGCGACGTGCCTCCGAAAGTCGCAATCAACGAGGCACTCGAGGTGGCCAAGAAGTTCAGCACGCAGGAGTCGAGCCGCTTCATCAACGGGATCCTCGACCGCGTCCACAAAGAGCTGCGGCCCTCCGGCTGAGGCCTGCGTGCGATACGCGGTGCTCTCCGACGTGCACGGCAACCTGGAAGCTCTCTCGACCGTGCTGGCCGACGCGGCTTCCGAGGGAGCCCTCGGAATTCTGTGCCTGGGTGACACGGTCGGGTACGGCGCTGATCCCGCTCCCTGCATCGAGCTCTTGGGCGAGCGGTCCACGCGGATGGTCGCGGGCAACCACGAGCACGGTGCGTTGGGCTTGCTGGACGTCCGCTGGTTCAACGCAGCAGCACGCGCGGCGGCCCTCTGGACTCGCGACCGCCTGGGCGCGGACCACCAGAATTTTCTCTCCGCGCTCCCCCTCGCGTCGACCATCGGCGAGGCGACCTGCGTCCACGCGAGCCCGCGGCGCCCGGAGGAGTGGGACTATCTCCTCTCGGCGGAGGACGGGTTCCAGGCGTTCGGTGACTTCACGACACGTCTGTGCTTCGTCGGGCACTCGCATCGACCGGGCGTCTGGTCGCTGGGCTCGAGCGGGCCGGCGTACGAGGACCTGGCCGGCCCGGCTTTCCATGATCGCCGCATTCCCTTCCACGACGGGCGGCGGTATATCATCAACGTCGGCAGTGTCGGGCAGCCCCGCGACCGCGATCCTCGGGCCGCGTACGTCCTGTGGGACGAGGACGAGCGAAGCGTCACGCTTCGCCGCGTGACGTACGATCACAAGGCGGCGGCGGCCAAAATCCTCCGGGCCGGGCTCCCGCGCGCGCTCGCCGACCGCCTCGCGTACGGGGTGTAGCCCGCTGCCTCTCCCCGGCCGCACGGCGACACGCAGGGCTGTCCTCACGCTGTCGGGGGTCGCCGGGGCCTTGGCGTTCCCGACGACGGACTGGTCGATGCTGGCCTGGGTCTGGCTGGTGCCCGCCTTCCTCTGCGCTCTAGAGCGTTCGCCCAGAGAGGCCCTCGCCGACGGATGGCTCGCCGGCACGGCGTTCTTTGTCGTGCTCCTTCGCTGGCTCGACCACACCTTCCAGAGCTACAGCGCCATCCCGTGGCCGGTGACGTGGCTTCCGATCCTCGCGCTGGCGGCCTACTGCGGTCTGTATACAGGGCTCGTGTGCGCCGCCATCGGGCGCCTGCGCGGCCGCCTCGGCGACGGCTGGGCGCTCGCAGTGGCGCCCGCGCTCTGGGTGGCGGGGGAGTGGATCCGCGACTGGCTCATGGGCGGATTTCCGTGGGGCCTGCTGGGCTACTCTCAGCACCTGGCGCTCCCGGTGATTCAGATCGCCGAGATCGGCGGTGTCTACATCGTGTCGATGCTTCTCGTGGCCGTGAACGCGGCCATCGCGGGGCTCTGTGTCCTCGGCAGGCGACGGGCGGCTCCGGGCCTCGCGTCGGTCGCCCTTCTGCTGATGGGTTCGCTCGCCTTCGGCTGGTGGACTCTGTCGCACGAGTTCGGCCCCGCTGCCGACCGGGCGCTGCGCTTCGTCGAGATCGCCGTGATCCAACCCTCCGTCGAGCAGAGCCAGAAGTGGGACCCCGCGTACCAGGCACGGACCCTGGACCTTTACGAGAGCCTGACGCGCCAGGCAGCCAGGACGAAACCGGCCGTCATCCTCTGGCCGGAGACCGCCGCGCCTATCTTCCTTCGCGGCGATCCCGCCCTGCTCAGAAGGCTCGTGGCGCTGTCCCGGGAGATCGAAGTGCCGGTGCTGGTCGGCTCCGTCGACCAGCTGCCGGGCCCCCGAGATCAGTTTCTGAACAGCGCTTTTCTACTGGGAGATCAGGGGATTACGGCCAAGTATGATAAGATTCACCTCGTACCGTTCGGCGAGTATGTACCCCTTGCCGGGGTCTTCGGCTTCGTCAGACAGTGGGCGGAGTTCATCTCTGATTTCGCGGCCGGCAGCCGCCAGACGGTGTTCCCGCTGCCCGGGGCGCCGTTCGGCATCGTGATCTGTTACGAGGTGATCTTCCCCGATCTGTTCAGGGGCTTCGTGGTTGGAGGCGCGAGCTTCATGGCCAACATCACCAACGACGCGTGGTTCGGACGGACAAGCGGCCCTTGGCAGCACCTGGGCATGCTTCCGCTCCGCGCTGTCGAGAACCGAGTGGCCGTTGTCCGGGCGGCAAACACGGGCATCTCGGGCTTCGTGGGCCCGGACGGACGCGTAGGGCGGACGCTGCCGCTGTTCGAGCGCGGCTTCCTCTCCGCCCGGATCCCGCTCCGGTCGCGAACGACCCTGTACACGCGGTTCGGCGACTGGCTCGTACACCTGTGCCTTGGGTTGTCCGCCGCGGCGTGGATCGCCGCTTCCGTCCGGAAGCCTCCGGCGACATGCTAGGCGACCTGAAGCGCGACCTCGCCGAGGTCGAGAAGCGCGTGCTGGACCTTCGGGGGCACCTTTGACCTGGAGACCAAGGAGACGCGCATCGCAGTGATCGACCAGGAGATGTCCGCCCCGGCCTTCTGGGAAGACAGCCGCAAGGCTCAGGCGCTCGTGCAGGAGCGCGCGGATCTGGCCAGGACGGTTGGACGCTTCAAGGATCTCGGGGGGCAGGCCGAGGACCTCCGCGTGCTCTGGGAGATGGCGACCGAGGCGGGGGACGAAGGCGAGACCGCCGGTCTCGAGCAGGCGTTGGCCGCCCTCAGGAAGGCCCTCGAAGCCTTCTCCGTCAAGATCGTGCTCTCTGGGCCCCAGGATCGGAAGAACGTCATCCTCTCGATACATCCGGGCGCGGGCGGCACCGAATCCCAGGACTGGGCGCAGATGCTCATGCGCATGTACTTGAGATGGGCCGAGCGCACGGGGTTCAAGGCCGAAGTCGTGGATCTGCTGCCGGGCGAAGAGGCGGGCATCAAGTCCGCGACCATCGAGATCACGGGCGAATACGCGTACGGATACCTGAAAAGCGAGATCGGCGTGCATCGGCTCATCCGGATTTCGCCCTTCGACGCCTCGAAGCGTCGCCATACGTCCTTCGCCTCGGTGTCGGTCATCCCCGAGGTCGAAGACGTCGAGGTCGTCGTGAAGGACGAGGAGATCCGCGTGGACGTCTACCGCTCCTCGGGCCCGGGCGGGCAGGGAGTCAACACCGCCGACTCGGCCGTCCGGATCACGCACCTGCCGACGGGCATCGTGGTTGCCTGCCAGAACGAGCGCTCCCAGCTCCGCAACCGCGACACGGCGATGCGCGTCCTCAAGGCGAGGCTGTACCAGGTCTACGAGAAGAAGCAGCGCGAGGAGCTGGCGGAGCTGACGGGCGAGAAGAAGGACAGCGCCTTCGGCAGCCAGATTCGGACCTACACCTTCCATCCGTACCAGATCATCAAGGACCATAGGACGGGGGTCGAGATCGGCAAGGTCGACGCCGTCATGGACGGCGAAATCGACCCCTTCATCGAGGCGTATCTCGCCTCGGGAAAGTCGGCCTAGCGTGGCCGCCGCGCAGCCGGAGGGACCCCTGCCCGAGAGGCCCCAGCCGGAGACAAATGATCTCATTCGACGGCGCCTCGAGAAGCTGGAGGCGCTGCGCGCCGGCGGGATCGACCCGTTCGGGCAGCGTTTCGCGGTCACGCACTGGGCAGGCGAAATCGGGCGCCGCTTTCACGCCGCGGGTGACGACCTGCTCAAGCAGGCCGGCCCCGTGGTCGTCGCCGGGCGGGTGGTCGCGCTCAGACACCACGGGAAGACCTGCTTCGCGCACCTGCGCGACCAGTCAGGGCAGATACAGCTCTACGCCCGGGCGGACGGGCTCGGCGAGTGCTACGCGCTCTTCACCAGCCTCGACGTCGGCGACTTCATCGGCGTGACGGGCGAGCTTTTCCGGACTCGCACTGGCGAGCTGACCGTCGTCGTTCGGAGCTTCGAGTTCCTCGCCAAGTCGCTCCGACCGCTGCCGGAGAAATGGCACGGGCTCAAGGACGTCGAGACGCGGTACCGGCGCCGCTACGTCGACCTCGTGATGAACCCCCAGGTCCGCGAGGTCTTCGTGATCAAGAGCCGGCTGATTCGAGAGATGCGCGCCTTTCTGGATGCGCGCGGCTTCCTCGAGGTCGAGACCCCGATGATGCAGCCCATTCCCGGTGGAGCGGCGGCCAAGCCCTTCGTGACGCACCACAACGCGTTGGACATGACGCTCTACCTGCGCATCGCCCCCGAGCTGTATCTCAAGCGCCTGGTTGTCGGCGGGCTCGACCGCGTCTACGAGATCAACCGGAGCTTCCGGAACGAGGGGATCTCGACGCAGCACAACCCCGAGTTCACGATGCTGGAGTTCTACCAGGCCTACGCGGACTACGAGGATCTCATGACCCTGACGGAGGAGATGCTCGCGCATCTCGGGCGCGAGATCCTCGGAGCGACCACGCTACGGTACCAGGGCGAAGAGGTGAGCCTCGCGGGCCCGTGGCGACGCCTGCAGTTCTTCGATGCGATCTCCGGGGCCGTCGGTGCCGCCGTCGGCCCGGAGACCCCTCCAGCCGCCTTGCGGAAGGCGGCGGTGGCGGCGGGCGTGCCGGAGCCCAAGGCGGGGGCGGGCGCCGTCGGCCTGTGGAAGGACGTCTTCGACACGCTCGTCGAGCCGACCCTGGTCCAGCCAACCTTCATCACCGACTTCCCCATCGAGCTCTCGCCGCTGTCCAAGCGCAAGGCCGGCGACCCGCGGTTGGTGGACCGCTTCGAGCTGTTCATCTGCCGGCGGGAGATCGCCAACGCCTACTCGGAGCTCAACGACCCGGTAGACCAGCGCCGCCGCTTCGAGGAGCAGGCGCGCGAGCGCGAGCGCGGCGATGAGGAAGCGCACTGGATGGACGAGGACTTCGTCCGCGCCCTCGAGTACGGCATGCCGCCGACGGCAGGCGAGGGGATCGGCATCGACCGGCTGGCCATGCTCTTCACCGACTCGCCGTCGATCCGCGACGTGATTCTGTTCCCGCACCTGCGCCCCGAGCGCGGCCAGGCTGGCCAGCCTGCGCCCGACGATGAAGAGGGCGAGGGCTGATGCCCGGCCGAGGTCTCCCCTTCGAGCTGTTCCTGGCGCTTCGCTATCTCCGCGCGCGAGGGCAACGCGCCAACCTCTCGCTCTTCGTCTGGATCGGCGTGGGAGGCGTCTTCCTGGGCGTCAGCGCCCTCATCGTCGTGCTGGCCGTGATGACCGGGTTCCAGGACGGCATCAAGGACAGGATCATCGCAGCGAACCCTCACATCCTGCTCGTCGAGCGGGGCGGCCGCGGGGTCGCCGGGGCCTCTGAGGTCGCCTCGCGGGTGCGATCCATACGCGGGGTGCTCTCGGCCACGCCCTTCGTGGTACAGCAGGCGCTGTTCACCGGCCAAGGCCGCGGCGCGACGGGCGGGCTCCTGCGTGGCGTCGATCTCGCGTCGCCCACCGTCCGGGCGCAGCTCGCGGGCGAGGTCAAGACGGGAAGCCTCGACCCGCTGCTGCGCGCATCGGGAGAGCCCGCCCTCCTCCTGGGACGAGAGCTGGCGAGAACGCTCGGCGTGGTTCCCGGCGATCACGTAACGCTCATCTCGCCCGAGAGCGCCATGACGGGGGTCGGGCTCGTTCCCAAGATGCGGCGATTCGAAGTGGCGGGTTATGTCGAGGTGGGGCTGTACGAGTACGACGTCTCACTGGCTTACACCGGGATCGCGGCCGCCCAGGAGTTCGCGGGGCTCGGCGATCGGGTCTCCGGGGTCGAGGTGAAGCTCGACGACCCCTTCGACGCCAAGGAGGTCGGGCGGCGCATCGCCGCGGTCGTCGGGCCCGGGCTCTGGATCCGCGATTGGATGGGGATGAACCGCAACCTCTTCGCGGCGCTCCAGCTCGAGAAGCTGGCTCTCTTCGTCATCGTCACGATCATCGTGCTGGTCGCGGGTTTCGCCATCATCGGCCACCTGATCCTGCTCGTGGCGGAGAAGCGCAAGGAGATCGGCATCCTCAAGGCCATGGGCGCCAGCGCGGGGAGCATCGGGAGCGTCTTCCTGGCGGTCGGGATGGCGATCGGCCTCGTCGGCACAGCGGCCGGCAGTCTCTTCGGCCTGGCGTTGATCTGGGTCCAGAACACCTACAAGATCATCCGGCTGGCGGGTGACGTGTACCAGATCGACCACCTTCCCATGAAGCTGACCGGGCTCGACTTCGCGCTTGTCACGAGCGCGACGCTGCTGATCTCGTTCCTGGCGACGCTGTCCCCGGCGCGCCGGGCCGCTCGGCTGGACCCGGTCGAGGTGCTCCGGTATGAGTGAGGCGCTGGTCGCGGCGCGCGAGCTTGAGCGGGAGTACCGGGTCGGCCCCGAGACCGTGCGGGTGCTGCGGGGCGTGAGCCTGTCGGTCAACGCCGGGGAGAGCGTCGCCCTGATCGGCGCCTCGGGGGTCGGGAAATCCACGCTGCTCCATCTCCTGGGCGGGCTCGATCGGCCTACGGCCGGGCAGGTGCTCTTCGCGGGCGAGGACATGTACGCCCGCTCGGAGAGCGCCCTGGCCCGGCTCCGGCGCACCGAGATCGCGTTCATCTTCCAGTTCTACAATCTCTTGGGCGAGATGACCGCGCTCGAGAACGCGATGATGCCGGCCTTGCTCCAGCGCCTGCCGGCCGCCCAGGCCCGGGAGCGCGGAGCGGCAGCTCTCCACGAGGTCGGGTTGGGCGACAGGCTCGGCCACCGCCCGGGCGAGCTGTCGGGCGGGGAGCAGCAGCGGGTCGCCATTGCCCGCGCGCTCGTCGCCCAGCCCCGACTGGTCCTGGCCGACGAGCCCACGGGGAACCTCGACCCCAAGGCCAGCGAGGTGATCTGGGACCTCTTCCTGAGACTGCAGGCGGAACGGGGCCTGGCCTTCGTCGTAGCCACCCACAACCACGATCTGGCCCGCAAGGCCGACCGCGGATACCGGCTGTTGGAGGGGCGGGCGGTTGCCTGGAGCTGAAGGTCGCGGAGACCCTTTCCGGCCTCTCATCGAATTCGCGCACTTAGATCTCTCCAGAGGGGCCGGAAGGAAGAAAACGCTAGGGCGACCGAGGACTTGGGAGGTATACTTTGCCCAGGTCAGGGTCGGGCTTAGGGGCGGTTCTAACCCCTAGGTGGCAGTGCTAACCCTTAGGGGGCAGTGCTAACCCGAAGTTGCGAGGGCTCCAAGTGTTCGAGAGATTTACGGAGAGAGCGCGGCGGGTCATCATCCTGGCGAGGGAAGAGGCGGGCCGCTTCCGTCATGATTTCGTCGGGACCGAACACATCCTCCTGGGACTCATCAGGGACGGCGAAGGGATCGCGACGGCCGTCCTCCAGCGCCTCGGCCTCAGGCTCGAGACGGTCAAGGCCGAGGTGGAGCGGGCGCTGGCCGGGTTCCCGAAGACCCTGACATTCGGCGAGGTGCCTTTCACGCCTCAGGCCAAGCGGGTCCTCGAGCTCAGCATCGAGGAAGCGCGCCAGCTCGGGCACAACTACATCGGCACCGAGCACCTCCTCCTGGGTCTCATGAAGGAGGGGCAGTCCATCGCGGCGAAGATCCTCGAATCCCTCGGCGCGCGCCTCGACGAGGTCCGCCAGGAGACGCTTGCGCTCCTGGGAGACCAGTACTACCCGCGTCCCAAGAAGCGCTCGCAGACGCCGGTGCTCGACGAGTTCGCCCGCGATCTGACGCAGCTGGCCCGCGAGAACAAGCTCGACCCGGTCATCGGGCGGGAGACGGAGATCGAGCGCGTCATCCAGATCCTCGCCCGGCGGACCAAGAACAACCCGGTCCTCATCGGCGAGCCCGGCGTCGGCAAGACGGCCATCGTCGAGGGGCTCGCCCAGCGCATCGTGGGCCACGAGGTGCCAGACGTGCTGGCGCAGAAGCGGCTCCTGCAGCTCGACCTGGGCGCCCTCGTCGCCGGCACGAAGTACCGCGGGCAGTTCGAGGAGCGGCTGAAGGCCGTCATGAAGGAGATCCGCCAGTCGGAGAACGTGGTGCTCTTCCTCGACGAGCTGCACACGCTGATCGGGGCGGGCGCCGCGGAAGGCGCGATCGACGCGTCGAACATGCTCAAGCCGGCGCTGTCGCGGGGCGAGATCCAGACCATCGGCGCGACGACGCTGGATGAGTACCGCAAGTACATCGAGAAGGACGGCGCCCTCGAGCGCCGCTTCCAGCCCGTTATCGTCCGCGCCCCTTCGGTGCCGGAGTCCGTGGAGATCATCAAGGGACTGCGCCACAAGTACGAGGCGCACCACCGGGTCAAGATCACGGACGAGGCGATCGACGCCGCCGTCAAGCTCGCCGACCGCTACATCACGGACCGGCAGCTGCCTGACAAGGCCATCGACGTCATCGACGAGGCCTCCTCACGTACCAGGCTGATGGCGCTGACGCCGCCGCCCGAGATCAAGGAGATCGGCAAGGAGGTCGAGCGCGTCGTCCGCGAGAAGGACATGTACCTGGAGGCCCAGGAGTTCGAGAAGGCCGCGTCTCTCCGGGAGAAAGAGAAGCTGCTCCGCGGGCGGGACGAGGAGATGAAGCGCGAGTGGGACAAGCGCAAGGGCAAGGGGCCCCAGACGGTCAGCGAGGAGGATATCGAGTACATCGTCTCACGTTGGACGGGGATCCCGCTGTCCAAGCTCGAGGAGAAGGAGTCGGCGAAGCTCGCCCGGATGGAGGACGCGCTCCACGGGCGCATCATCGGCCAGGAGGACGCGGTTGTCGCCGTGTCCCGCGCGATCCGCAGGTCGCGGGCAGGTCTCAAGGACAGCCGGCGGCCCGTGGGCTCGTTCGTGTTCCTCGGCCCGACGGGCGTGGGCAAGACGGAGCTGGCCCGGGCGCTGGCCGAGTACCTCTTCGGCGACGAAAACGCTCTCATCCGAGTGGACATGTCCGAGTACATGGAGAAGTTTTCCGTGTCGCGCCTGCTGGGGGCGCCTCCCGGCTACGTTGGCTACGAAGAGGGCGGTTACCTGACGGAGAAGGTGCGGCGCCGCCCGTATTCGGTCGTGCTCTTCGACGAAATCGAAAAAGCCCACCCGGATATCTTCAACATGCTGCTTCAGGTGCTGGACGACGGGCGCCTGACCGATTCGGTGGGTCACGTGGTGGATTTCAAGAACACCATCCTGATCATGACGTCGAACCTGGGGACCAGCTTCATCGGCAAGCGGACGGCTCCTGGGTTCCTGGCGGAAGGGGATGAGACGACCTACGAGCGGATGAAGGAAAAGGTGCTGGACGAGTTGAAGCGTGCGTTCCGGCCGGAGTTCATCAACCGGATCGACGACATCATCGTGTTCCATGCCCTTTCCCGGGAGCATATCACCGCGATCGTGCAGCTCATGGTCGACCGCATCAACAAGCAGCTGTCGGACAAGGGCATCCAACTCGAGCCCACCGGGGCTGCGCTGGACCTCCTCGTCCAGAGGGGATACGACCCGACCTACGGGGCGCGCCAGCTGAGGCGGACGATCCAAAAGTACGTCGAGGATCCGCTCGCCGAGGCGATCGTGCGCGGGCAGTTCGGGGACGGCGCGCGGATCGAGGTGGATGTCGAGGCGGGTAATTTCACCTTCCGCGAGATTCAGATCGCCGAGCCGAGGCTCGCGCTGGCGGAACGCTAGAGCGACACGTCCGAGACTGGACGGCCGACGAGACATGACTGCGCGGGGGAGGCCTGCTCTCGCAATTTTTTTTGCCCTGACCCTGTCTTGGGTCGGCGGGGCGGTTGTTTGCCCGGCGCTCGGGCAAACCCGCTCCGCGCCCCCTCCGGGCGCGCAGATCATCGTCAAGGACCTCGCAGTCCAGGGTAACCGCCGCGTTCAGGAAGCGGTCATTCTGGGCCGCGTCTCCGCCAAGGTCGGCGGACCTTTCGTCCCGGCGCGGCTCGCGGACGATATTCGCTCGGTCTTCTCGCTCGGCTTCTTCGATGATGTGCAGGCCAAAGTCGAAGACTTCGAGGGCGGCATCAAGCTGACCTTCGTGGTGACCGAGCGTCCCTTCGTCCGCGACATCAGCTTCGGCGGCAACAAGCGCCTCGATGCCGCAACCCTCCAGGAGAAGATCGACTTCAAGCTCGGCGCCGTGTACAACCCCGTCGAGGTGACACGGGCCGCCGAAAAGCTGAAGGAAGCCTACGAGGAGGAGGGCTACTTCGAGGTCGGCGTGACGCCGGAGGTCGTCAGGCTGCCCGACGGAGACGTCAGCGTGACGTTCCGCGTCGCCGAGGGCCGAAAGATGACGATCGATAAGATCGTCATTGAGGGCGCGCAGGGCCTGAAGCCGGACAAGATCAAGGACATCATGCTGACGCAAGAGCGGGAATTCTACATCCTGCGGGGCACGGTCCAGCGGCAGAAGCTCGACCAGGACACCGAGCGCGTCGTCACGTTCTACAACGACAACGGCTACATCCAGGCTCGCGTGGAGACGGTCGACACGCAGGTGGACCGCGCGACCGCGCGGGTCACGATCAGGATCGTGGTGGCCGAAGGGCCGCAGTTCAAGGTCGGCGGCATCGACATCACCGGCAACAAGGTGCTGCCCCTCGAGGAGCTGCGCCGGCGCGTCCTGCTCAAGCCCGATGACATCTATTCGCGGACCAAGCTGCAGGAGACCGTCAGGGGCATCTCGGATGTCTACGGGACCATCGGGCGGACCGCGGCAGACATCGTTCCTCAAATCGCGCTCGACGTGCCGAACCGGAAGGTCAACATCACGCTCGAGGTCAGCGAGGGCCCCGAGGTCTTTATCGAGCGGATCAACATTTCCGGGAACACGCGGAGCCAGGAGAAGATCCTTCGCCGTGAGCTCCCGATGGCGGAGGGCGACCTCTTCACCACGGGGAAGCTCGGGCGAGCGAAACAGAAGCTGATCAACCTCAACTACTTCGAGAAGGTTGAGACGAAGACGCTACCGGGCTCGTCCAAGGACAAGATCGTCGTCAACATCGAGGTGACGGAGAAGCCCACGGGCCTCTTCTCGATCGGCGGCGGCTACAGCTCGCAGGACGGGGCGCTGGGTACGCTCGACCTGTCCCAGAACAACTTCCTCGGGAAGGGCTACCAGCTCTTCCTCCGCCTGCGCGGCGGCACGGAGACGCAGCAGGGGACGATCGGGTTCACGGATCCGTGGTTCCTGGACCGGCCGCTGGCGGCGGGGTTCGACATCTTCAACAACCGGCGCGTGTACCAGGACTACACGGTCAACTCGCTCGGCGGCGACGTGCGCTTCGGCGCTCCGATCGGAGACTACGGCCGCTGGAACGCCTTGTACCGCCTCAGCCAGGAGCAGGTCAGCGGCGTCGATCCCAACGCAAGCAGCGAGTTGCTGCAGGCGGAGGGGACCTCGGTCACGTCGCTGCTCGGGGGCTCGCTCAGCCGGGACACGCGGGACAGCTTGACGGACCCGACGCGCGGGAACTACGCCCTGTTGGGCGCCGACTTCGCGGGCATCGGGACGGGCGACAACCGCTTCTTCCGGATCACGGCCACGACGACCCAGCACCAGCCGCTATGGTTCGACCATGTGCTCAGCGGACGCCTCATGGCGGCTTACCAGCTCGGCTGGTACAAAGACGCGGTGCCGTTCTTCGAGCGCTACTACCTCGGCGGCCCGAACACCATTCGGAGCTTCAAGTCGCGCCAAATCTCACCCGAGGACTCGTCGGGCACGCTCATCGGCGGGAATTTTCAGGTGCTGGGCAACCTCGAGTACTCGGTGCCGCTGCCCTACGGAATCAGGGCGGCGGTCTTCTTCGACGTCGGCAACGTCTACGGCCCGGACCAAAGCGTGCACACGCCGATTGACCTGACCGACCTCAAGTACGCGGTCGGTCCCGGGCTCCGCTGGAATTCGCCCTTTGGGCCCATCCGGGTGGACTACGGCGTCAACCCGAACCCGAAGAGCGGGGAGAAGTTCGGCAATATCCAGTTCTCGATGGGCTCGGCGTTCTAGCCAGGAGGAGAGAGGTATGAGTAGGCGCTTCAGGGAGGCGGCGGTGGTGGTAACGGTGCTGGTGAGTCTCTCAGCTCTGTGGTGGATGCTGACACCCGCCCTCGCGCAGGCGCCGCAGGCGACCCGCATTGGGTACGTGGATCTCCAGCGTATCCTCGCGCGCTCGCAGGCCGGGGTGCATGCCCGCGAGCTGCTGGAGAAGGACAAGGTCGGCATGCAGAAGCAGCTGGACGGTCACAAGGTCGAGCTTGACAAGCTGCGGGACGAGCTCGAGAAGAAGGGGCAGCTGCTTTCAGCCGACGCCCGCCGTGACAAGCAGGACCAGCTCGAGCGCAAGCTGCGCGACGCCCAACGTCTCGCCGGCGACCTCGAAAAGGAGCTGCAGAAGAAGGAACAGACCATGGGGGCGAAAATTCTGAGAGAGCTGGAAGGGATCTTTAGCAGGGTCGGCAAGGAGAAGGGCTACGCGCTCATCCTCGAGCGCCGGCAGGCTGGCGTCGTCTACGGCGCGCCGGAGGTGGACGTCACGGAGGAAGTGATCAAGGCCTTCGACGACGAGACGCGCAAGGCCAAGAAGTAGGCTGCCGTGGGCGCCCAGTTCACGCTCGGCAGGCTCGCCGAGGCGCTCGGCGCCACGCTCGAAGGGGATCCGGCGCGGGTCATCCGCGGCGTCGCACCGCTCGAGGACGCGGGGCCTGAGCACGTGTCGTTCCTGGTCCACCCTCGCTACGCGCGCGCCGCTGCTACGAGCGCGGCTGGCGCGTTGGTTGTCGGCCGGGACGTCGAAGGCCTGCCTCAGGCGCTCCTGCGTGTCGACTCGCCACAGACGGCCCTCATCGTGCTCCTGCGGTTGTTCCACCCCGAACCTCCTGTCGCCGCCGGCATCCACGCGACGGCTGTCGTCGCCGGCAGTGCGCGCGTGCAGCCGACGGCCTTCGTGGGCGCGTGCGCCGTCATCGAGCCGAACGCGCGGGTCGGGGCGAGGAGCAGGGTCGGGGCGCTGTGCTTCGTCGGGGCAGGGGCGATGCTCGGCGACGATGTGGTGCTCCACCCGCGCGTCGTGGTCAAGGAAGGCGTCGCCATCGGCGACCGGGTCGTCGTCCATGCGGGCGCGGTGCTCGGGGCCGACGGTTTCGGTTACGCCTTCGACGGCACGGCGCATCGGAAGATTCCCCAGGTGGGCGGACTGCGCATCGAGGACGACGTCGAGATCGGCGCCAACAGCACAATCGACCGCGCCACGCTCGGCGAGACCCGGATCCGGAGGGGCAGCAAGATCGACAACCTGGTCCAGGTAGGCCACAACTGCGATGTAGGAGAGGACGTCATCCTGGTGTCGCAGGTCGGCGTGTCGGGCTCCTGCACGATCGGCAACCGGGCGGTGCTGGCCGGACAGGTGGGTGTTGCCGACCACGTCACGATCGGGGCAGGCGCCGTCCTCGTGGCCAAGTCGGGGGTGCCGAATGACGTGCCGGCCGGGGAAGTCTGGGCCGGCATACCGAGCCGTCCCGCCGGCGAGACGCGGCGGATCTGGGCGGCCGAGACCCTGCTGCCGGAGCTCTTCCGCAAGGTTCGGGCGCTCGAGAAGCGGGTGCGTGAGCTGGAAGGTGGGCGGCATGCCTGAGCCGGCGCGCATCCATCCGACGGCCATCGTGGAGCCCGGTGCGGAGCTCGCGGCCGGGGTCGTGGTCGGTCCCTACAGCCTCATAGGGTCGTCCGTCGCGATCGGCCCCGGCTCGGAGATCGGCGCCCACGTGGTTCTCGAGGGTCGCGTCAGGCTGGGGGCGCGATGCCGTGTCGGGCACGGCGCCCTCATCGGCGGAGTGCCCCAGGATCTCAAGTTCCGCGAGGGGCTGCCCGTGGGCGTGAGCGTGGGCGATGACACCGTCATCCGGGAGTACGTCACCGTGCACAGGGCCACCCACGAGGGGCGGGACACGCGGATCGGAAGCCGCTGCTTCCTCATGGTCTCGAGCCACGTCGCCCACGACTGCGTGGTCGGCGACGAGGTCATCATCATCAACTATGCCGGCCTGGCTGGTCACGTGACCGTCGAGGATCGCGCAACGATCGGCGGGCTCGCGGGGATCCATCCCTTCACGCGGATCGGCACGTACGCCTACGTAGGCGGCTGGGCGAAGGTCACGCAGGACGTGCCGCCGTTCGTGATCGCCGACGGCGTGCCCGCGACGGCGCGCGGCGTCAACGTGATCGGCATGCGCCGCGGCGGCGTGGACGGCGAGGGTCGGCGCCAGGTGCGCGCCGCCTTCCGGATCCTGTACCGCTCCGGCCTCGCGCCCGCTGCCGCCGCCGCCAGGCTCAAGGCCGAGCTCGGCGGCCACCCGCTGGTGGCGCGGCTCGTCGACTTCATCGAGGACTCGAAGCGCGGCATCGTCCCGGCGCCGCCGCCGACAAATGCGCAAGTTGAAGACGCGGAAAGCGAGGAGCGCGTGTGGTGAGCGTGCCGGAGAGCGGACGTATACGCGCCGGGGTGGTAGGCGCGGGCCACATGGGCCAGTACCACATCCTGGCCCTGGCGGAGCTGTGGGACGTCGAGCTCGTGGCGATCTGCGATACCGACACCGACCGCGCTCAGCAGATCGCGGCCCAATACGGAACTCGGGCGGTGGCCACGCACCGGGAGCTGGCGGAGCTCGTCGACATCGCCACGGTCGCCGTGCCGACCGAGCGCCACTTCGAGGTCGCCCGTGACCTGCTGGAGGCAGGCGTCCACGTCCTCGTCGAGAAGCCGATGACGCCCACGCTCGAAGAGGCCAAGGAGCTCTTCCGGCTGGCGCGGCAGCGCGCGCGGGTGCTCCACGTGGGGCACGTCGAGCGCTTCAACGGGGCGGTGCAGGAGCTGCGCAAGATCGTCGAACGACCCGTCCTCATCGAGTCGAGAAGGCTCGGCCCCTTCGTGCCGCGGGTGCAGAACGACTCCGTCGTGATGGACCTCATGATCCACGACATCGACATCGTGCTCGGTCTCGTGGACAGCGAGCCCCGCCGGATGAACGCCCTTGGGCGCTCCATCCAGTCGCTCCAGGCCGACGTCGCCAACGTGCAGATCCTCTTCGACTCCGGGGCCATGGCGACGATCACGGCGAGCCGCGCGACCGAGGAGAAGATCCGCACCCTCTCGATCACCCAGCCCGACGCGTATATCGTCCTGAACTACGCCGACCAGGACATCCAGATCCACCGGCGGGCCGCGCAGGAGTACACCCTCAACCGCGAGTCGATCCGCTACCGGCAGGCGTCCTTCGTCGAGCGCCTTTTCGTACACAAGGACAACCCTCTCAAGCTGGAGATCCGCCACCTGATATCGGCCGCTCGCGCCGCGAAGGCGACCGGCCAGGTGGAGCTACCCGAGACCGAGGACCTTCGGTCCCTGGCCGTGGCGCTCGAAATCGAGCGGATGATCCGCGAGGGCCGGGGTGAGGTCGCCTGGCCGAAGGATCTCCCATGGAGCGCCGCCTCGCGCTGATGGCCGGCGCCGGGGTCCTCCCCGGCCGGGCCGCCGCCGAAGCCGCCCGCCAGGGGTGGCGCGTCGTCGCGTTCGCCTTCGACGAGGCGGCGGGCCTTGACGCTCACGCCGAGCGCGTGGTGCCCTCCGTCATCACCGACGTCCAGGCAGTCCTCCAGACGCTCCGCGGCGAACGTGTCCAGGCGGCCGTGTTCGTGGGCAAGTTCTGGAAGCAGCGCGTGTTCGACGAGGTCGGAGAAACCGACGAAGCCGGCCGCCGCCTGGCCCGTGCGGGGCTATCGGACGCCGCGCTGGCGGGGACGGTGGTGGCAACGCTCGCGGAAATGGGGATCGAGGTGCTCGACCAGCGACCCTTTCTCTCGCCGTGGATCATAGGGCCCGGTACGGTGACGTCGCGGGAGCCGTCGCCGGACGAGTGGGACGAGATACGCGCGGGGTTCGCGCTCGCGCGCAGCCTGGCGGAGCACGGGATTGGGCAGACCCTCGTGCGCTCGCGCGGCGTCACGCTGGCCCTCGAGGCGGCCGAGGGCACCGACGAGACGATCCGCCGGGGCGCCAAGCTCGCCGGCCGCGGCGCGGTTGTCGTCAAGGCGGTGGCGGCGGGGCACGACTTCCGCTTTGATATCCCCACCGTCGGGCCGGCGACGCTTGCGGCCATGGCGGAGGGCGGCGCGACGGCGCTCGGCGTGGACGGCGGCAAGGTGCTTTTCGTGGAGCGCGACGAGGCGGTACGAATCGCGGACCGCGCCGGCATCGCCGTGGTGAGCGTGGATGACGGCCGCTGACGGCCGTCTGATCATGCTGTCAGCCGGTGAGGCTTCCGGCGACCTACACGGCGCCACCATGTGCAGGGCGCTCCGGGCCCTCGACCCGGGCCTGCGGCTGATCGGCATGGGCGGGCCCCGCATGGCGGCGGCGGGTGTCGAGATCCTCGTTGACCCGACGGCGCACGCCGCGATGGGGACGAGCGAAGCCCTCGGCCGCGTTCCCGGGCTCTACCGCGCGTACAAGCTCCTGGTGAGGCGGCTCCGGGAAGCCCGGCCGATGGCGATGGTGCTCATCGACTTCCCCGAGTTCAACCTGCGGTTAGCAAAGCAGGCGCGGCGCGCGGGGATTCCGGTCGTGTACTTCATCCCGCCGCAGCTCTGGGCCTGGCGACGGGGACGCATACGGCAGATGGCTCGGCGCGTGACGCGGGTCCTCGCGGCGTTTCCCTTCGAGAAGAGCCTGTACGAGGAGGCAGGCGTCCCGGTGGAGTTCGTGGGCCACCCCCTGTTGGACGTGGTGCCGAGCGACCTCGACCGGGCGACGGCCCGCGAGCGGCTGGGTGTGGGAGAGAGACAGACCCTCGTGGGCCTTCTGCCCGGCAGCCGGCGGCAGGAAGTCGACCGCCTGCTGCCGCCCATGCTGGATGCAGCAGCCCGGCTCTCCCGGGCCGACGGCCGACGCTGCTTCGTGCTTGGGTTGGCCGCGAGCGTGGATCGCGGGCTCGTCACCGTCCACCTCAGGCGCGCGTCCGAGGCGGGCGGCCCGCCGGTGGAAGTGGTGGAAGGACTCACGCACGAGGTGATGGCGGCCTCGGACGCGCTCCTGATCGCCTCGGGGACGGCGACCCTCGAGGCGGCGCTGCTCGGGGCGCCGATGGTCGTCTGCTACCGCGTGTCGCCACTGAGCGAGGTGGTCGCGCGCCTGCTGAACCGATCGGCGTGGATCAGCCTCCCGAACATCGTCGCCGGCCGCGGCGCCGTGCCCGAGATCCTTCAGGACGACGTCACCGGAGCGCGGCTTGCGAGCGAGGCGGAACGCCTGCTCGTCGATTCCGTGGCGGCGACCGCCCAGCGCGCGGCGTTCAAAGAGGTGCGCTCGAGGCTGGGGCAGCCGGGCGTCGGGGCGCGGGCGGCGCGGGCCGTGCTGAAGGTCGCGGGCGTCGCATGAATGCCGCCCGGCTCGGGCGGAAGCTGGCCCCGGCCGCAGCGTCGTGGGCGCTCCGGCTTCTCGCCGCCACGCTGCGTCTTCGCCGTGAAGAGAAAACCGTGGAGCCCCTGCAGGCCGCGGGCGCGGGCGTCATCTACGTCGTCTGGCACGCGCGCCTCCTGCTGCTGCCGTACCTCTATCGCCGGCGGGGGCTCTTCGCGCTGGTCAGCCGCTCCGAAGACGGCTCGATGATAGCCGACCTCCTGCGCCGCTTCGGCTTCGTCACCGTCCGAGGATCTTCGAGCCGTGGGGGCGCGGGGGGGCTCCGGGCCCTTGCCCGCGCCATCGGGGAGGGCCACAGCGTCGTCGTCGTGCCCGATGGCCCGCGGGGTCCGCGGGAGGTGTGCAAGGCCGGGGTCGTGGTGCTGGCAAGGCTGACGGGCGCGCCGGTGGTGCCGGCGGCTCTCGCGGCGTCTTCCGAATGGCGGGCGCGCTCGTGGGACGAATTCCGGATCCCGAAGCCCTTCTCGCGGTGTGTAGTCCGCTTCGGCGAGCCGATCCTCGTCCCCCGCGACATCGACGCGGCCGGAGAGGCAACCGCGCGCAAGGAGATCGAAGCCGCCTTGAATGCCGTCACCTGGCAGGTCGACGAGGAGGCGCGCCGCTGATCCACGCCCTCTACTCCATGGCGCTCCGGCTCGGGCTGCTCGCCTACTTGCCCGTGTTCGCGGTTCGGAAGTTCAGGCGCTCCGGCTACGACAAGGCGATCGGCCAGCGCCTCGGGCGCTACGGGGCGGACCTGCCGGCCGAGCCGCGCTGCTGGATCCACGCCGTGTCCGTCGGGGAGGCGGCGACGGCGGTCCCGCTGGTCGAGGCGCTCCTCCGCCGGTGGCCGGAGCTCGGTATCGTCATGACGACGGTCACGCCGACGGGGGCGCGCATTGTGTCCGACCGGCTCGATGGCAAGGTCAGCCACCGGTACTTCCCCGTCGACCTGCCGAGGCCTGTCCGCCGCGCGCTGGATGCCGTGAGGCCCCGCTTCTTCATCGGCATGGAGACCGAGCTGTGGCCGAATTTCTTTCGGGCGCTGGCGGCGCGCGGCATCCCGTCCATGATCGCCAACGGACGCATCTCGGACCGCTCCTTCCGGCGCTACCGCCGCGTGCGTTTCCTCACCTCCCGAATGCTGCGTGACGTCGGGGTCTTCGCGATGCAGTCGCAGGAGGACGCCCGCCGCATCATCGCCCTCGGCGCCCCGCCCGAGCGGGTCGTGGTCACGGGCAATCTCAAGACGGACCTCGCCCCCCCGGATGCCGGCGGCGAGTCCCTGTGGCAGCGGCTGCTCGGACTCGGCGAGGATGACCTCGTGTGGATCGCGGGCAGCACGCATCGGGGCGAGGATGCCGCCGTGCTGGACGCCTTCGCGCGGCTCCGCGTGCGCTTCCCGCAGCTCGTTCTGCTCCTTGCCCCGCGGCACCCGGAGCGCGTGCCGGAGGTGGAGCGCCTCGTGCTCGAACGTGGGCTCAGCGCGGTCCGCCGCAGCGATCTTCCGGGTGCGCGGGACCGGAGTGCGGTGATCATTCTCGACACGGTCGGCGAGCTGGCGCAGCTCTACAGGGTCGCGACCGTGGTGTTCGTCGGGGGCAGCCTCGTCCCGACAGGCGGCCACAACATGCTGGAGCCCGCGCTGCTGCGAAAGGCGGTCCTCTTCGGGCCTCATACGGGCAATTTCCGCGAGAGCGCCGACGTCCTCCTGGCCGCCGGCGGCGCGGTGCTGGTCCGCGAGGGCGCGGAGCTCGAGCGCTGCGTCGGCCACCTGTTGGGCGACCTCGAGCTTAGGCGGCGTATGGGAGAGGCCGCCTTCCAGGCCGTCGTGGGTCGTCAGGGAGCCGTGAAGCACACCCTCGAGCTCGTGGAGCGCTTCTTGATGGAGCCGGCGCATGGCTGAACCGGGGCGGGCTCCGGAGCTTTGGCTGCAAGAAGCCTGGCATGGGCGGGCGGGCCCCCTGGTGCGCGCAGGTCTCAGCGCGGCGGCGGTGGCCTATCGCGCCGCCCTCACGGCGCGCTCCGCGTCCTACCGGATCGGCCTTCTGTCCACGCGCGGCCTTCCCGTGCCGGTGATATCGGTCGGCAATGTCACGGTGGGCGGGAGCGGAAAGACACCCTTGGCCGAGGTCGTCGTGCTGGCGCTCCGCGAGATGGGCGCGCGGCCCGCCATCGTTAGCCGAGGATATGGGCGGCGCACGCGCGGCGTTCGAATCGTGGCCGACGGCGGCGGCCTCCGGCTCGGCGCCAGGGACGGCGGCGACGAACCTGTGCTCCTGGCTGAACGGCTGCCCGGCGTGCCGATCGTGGTGGGGGAGAGCCGGTACGACGCGGGGGCGGTCGCGGTCGGGACATGTTTCGCCAACGCGCTGGTCCTCGACGACGGATTCCAGCACAGGACGCTCTACAAGGACCTCGAGATCGTCGTGGTTTCCGGAAGCAACCCGTGGGGTAACGGTCGGCTCTTTCCGAGGGGCTCCCTGCGCGAGCCGCTGTCCGCGCTCAAGCGGGCCCGTCTCGTCGTGGTCACGAACCCGCCAACTGTCACCGCCACAAGCGATATCGCCCACGTGCTGCGGCTTCGAGCATCGGCAGCGACAGTTTTGAGCGGCGCCTACCGCCCGACGTCGCTTCGGCGCGGCAACCACGTTCGTGCCGAAGCGCCTGAGGCGCTCTGCGGGCGGAAGGTGCTCATCCTGGCGGGACTCGCGGCACCCGGGGGATTCGTCGCGACAGCCGAGGGCCTGGGAGCGGAGGTAGCGGGGTTGGCGGAGTTCCCGGACCATCACTGGTACACGCCAGGCGATCTCGCTCGCGTGGCCGCGAGGGTGCAGGAGACTGGGGCCGAGGCCGCCCTCACGACGGAGAAGGACTGGGTCCGGCTCCGTGAGATGCCCCTCGGAGACGTGCCGTTCTGGGTGCTATCAGTGCGGCTCGAGATGGGCGCCGACGGCGTGGCCCTCGCCCAGGTGCTCAGCGAGACGCTGAGACGCGCGGCCGTCGGGCGGCGGATGCCGTGATGTTCGAGACCGGGGCCGTCATGGTGCGCCTCCCGAACTGGCTCGGCGACACGGTGATGGCGCTGCCCGCTTTGCACGGCCTTCGAGCGGCCCGCGCCGGGGTTTGCGTGGTGGCCGTCGGCCGCTGGGCGTCTCTTCTCGCGGGACAGGGCGTGGCTGATGCCCTTGTGCCCTATCCGCTCGAGTGGAGGGACCGCCGCCGGCTCGCCGCATCGCTCCGGGCAATGCGCCCGGATGGTGCGGTACTGCTCACGAATTCCTTCGAGTCCGCCCTCGCGGCGCGTCTCTGGGGCGCCCGTATGCGGCTCGGCTATGACACCGACCTGCGGCGAGCGTTGCTGACGCATGCCGTACCGCTGCCTTCGCCGCGACTGCATCAGATCGACGAGTATCGCGGACTCCTCGAGGCGGCAGGCGTGGCGGCGCCGGCAACGGTTCCGGTTTGGCGCCTCGGGGAGGATGCGGCGTCCGGTGCCGCGGTCTCGGCGCTGCTCGACGAGTGCGGAGTCTCCCGCGGGGCCCGGGCGGTGGGACTGCACCTCGGCGCATCATTCGGCTCGTCGAAGCAGTGGCCGGCGGCGTCATTCGGCGAGGCGGCTACGCGCCTGAGTGAGCGCGGGCTCCGCCCCATTCTCCTGGGCAGCCCTGCCGACGTGGAGACGGTCGCCGCGGTCTCGGCCTCCGCCGGCTGGGCCATTCCATCACTCGTCGCTCGGGACCGGCCCGAGCTGCTGCCCCGGCTTCTCGCCCGCCTCGCGTGCCTGGTCAGCAGCGACACAGGGCTCGCGCATCTCGCGGCGGCGGTCGGCACGCCCACGGTCACGCTCTTCGGGCCGACGGATCCGCGTCTCACGGCTCCCAGGAGCCAGGCGGCCCGGAGAGTCGAAGGGCGCGCGCCGTGCGCGCCGTGCTTCCTCCCGCGCTGTCCCATCGACCACGTGTGCATGCGGGACATCGCGGCGGCCGCCGTGACCGAGATAGTGGAGGAGGTGCTCACGGCATGAGGACCGTGCTCCACACCGAGTCCTCTCCGGGCCTCGGAGGCCAGGAGCTGAGGACGCTCAGCGAGGCTCGCTGGACTGTCGAGCGAGGCTGGCGGGTCCTCCTGGCGGGTCAGCCCGATGGCCGCTTCGTGGGACAAGCGCGCGCGGCGGGTCTCGAGGCCGTGGGTGTCCGCATGCGGGGCGCGTGGGATCTCGGCGCCGTCTGCGCGCTCCAGCGGCTGATCAGGCGGGAGCGGGTCAGCCTCGTCCACACCCACAGCTCGGTGGACGGCTGGGTGGGCGGGCTGGCTGCGCGCGCCGCTGGCGTCCCCGTCGTGCGGACGCGCCATGTCTCGATCCGCATACGACGGCGCTGGAACCCCGTCTATCGTTGGCTCGCGGATCGGGTGATCACGAGCGGTGAGGCCATCCGCCGCCTCGTGATCGAGGCCGGGGTCGATCCCGGGCGGGTCACCGCCATCCCGGCGGGCGTGGATCTGGCGGAATTTACCGGTGGCTCAGACGATGCCCACGCGATGCGCCAGAGCCTGGGCCTTGCGCGGCCCGTGATCGGGTCGGTCGCCATGTTCAGGGGTTCGAAGGGCCATGCATATCTCCTCGACGCTTTCGCCGCGGTTCACGCCCGGCATCCCACGGCGCGGCTCCTGCTCGTCGGCGACGGAATCCGGCGGCCTTGGGTCGAAGGGCTCGCGAAGGATCGCGGTCTCGGTGAGGCGGTCGTCTTCACCGGCTTCCGGACCGACGTGCCGGCGCTCTTGCGCGCCATGGACTGCTTTGTCCTGGCTTCGACGCGGACCGAGGGTGTGCCGCAGTCCCTTCTCCAGGCTTTCGCGGCCGGGGTACCCGTGGTGGCGAGCGCGATCGGCGGAATTCCCGAGGTGGTCAAGGATGGCGAGACGGGCATTCTCGTCCCGCCCGAGGACGCCGCCGCCCTGGCGCGCGCTATTGAGTCGGTCTTGAGCGACGGATCGGGCGCCGCGGCTCGCGCCCGGGGGGCGCGGCGGCTGGTCGAGGAGCGTTTCTCTCATGGCACTTCCGTCTCGCGCCTGCTTGCCCTCTACGACGATGTCATCGCGGGAGCGGCCCCACGTCCGGTGCGCGCATGAGCGGAACGGGCGGGCTCACAGTCCTCCACGTCGTCGCCAACCGCTGGTGGACGGGAAGCGCGGAGCCCGTGCTCCGGCTGGTCCTCGGGCTCCAGGCCCGCGGGCACCGCGTGCTTCTCGGTCTGGCGGCAGGCGACCGCTTCGAGGCCAAGGCGCGCGCGGCCGGCATAGAGCCCTTGGAAGATTTGAGGCTCGACGTCAAGTCCGGCCCGGTAGCCATCGTGCGTGATGCCCGGCGGCTCAGGAGCCTCGTGACCCGTGAGGGCGTGGACGTGGTCCACGTCCATCACGGCCACGACCACTGGCTGGGGTGGTGGGGACACGGCACGGCAGCCCTCATCAGGACCTTCCACAACGAGCGCTCGGTCCGGCGCGCTTGGCCGGATTCGGCGCTCTACCGACGCACGGACGCAGTCATTGCCGTGAGCCGGCGCATCGAGGAGCGCCTTCGCCAAACCCGCGTCCCCGGTTCGCGGCTCTACCGCGCGGACGGCGTAGTGGACGCCGCGCGCTTCGTCACTGACGCGCCGGGCGCCATAAAGATCCGCGAGGAATTCGGGGCGACCGGCGTCCCCCTCGTCGGCTGCGTGGCGCGGCTCGCTGGCGGCCGGGGTCACGAGGCTCTGATCGAAGGCTTCCGCTTGCTCTCCCGCGCGCTCGACGATGCGCGGCTGTTGCTGGTCGGAAAGGGAGAGCGGCGCGATGCGCTCGAGGGGCTCGTCAAGCGCCTCGGGCTCGAGCGCCGGGTGTTCTTTGCCGGCTATCGGGATGCCGACCTGCCGGCGGTGCTCGGAGCCCTCGACGTGTTCGTCCTCATGGGAGCGGGCTCGGACGAGTCCTGCCGGGCGGCCCTCGAGGCCATGGCCGCGGGGCGGCCTGTCCTCGCCGCCCGGGTGGGCGCGCTCCCTGACGCCGTGGTCCACGGGGAGACGGGGCTCCTCCTCGACGAGCCGAGCCCGGCGGCAGTGTCCGCCTCCCTTGAGCGTCTCCTGTCGGCTCCCTCTGAGGCGCGCGCCATGGGCGAGGCCGGGAGACGCCGCGCCCTTCTCCTCTTCACCGGGGAGCGTCACGCGGAAGCTATGGAGGCGCTCTACCTCGAGACTATCGGGAGGCTTCGCGCGGCGCCGTGAAGGTGATCCACATGGTCTCCTGCGGCGGGTGGTCCTCGGATGCCTACTGGGCCGCGCGGGTATGCTGCGAGCTGACGCAGGCCGGGCAGGAGGCGACGCTCGTCTGCCGTCGTGGGACCGAGGAGCGTGTCATGTCGCGCGCGCGCGGCGAAGGGGTCCAGCGGATCGAGACCTTGAGCTTCCGCTCGGGCCTTCGGCCCGCCGCCGATTTCCGCGACATGAGGACGCTTCAGGCGTGGCTTCCGGCCGCCGACATCGTCCACGTCCATCGCGGCAAGGAACACTGGCTGGCGGCAGTCGCGAACCGCCTGTCCTCGCAGAGGCGGCCCCTCGTTCGCACCCGCCACATCGTCCAGCCGATATGTCCGCACGCTTTGAACCGCTGGCTCTACGGCCAGGCGACCGATCTCGTCGTGACGGTAAGCGAGGCCATCCGCCGCCAGTGCCTTGCCGCGGGTCTGGCGCTCCCCGACCACGTGGTGGCGCTCCCTGGCGGCGCCGACGGGGAGAGATTCAGGCCCAGGCACGACGGCGCCGCTCTCCGACAGGAGCTGGGGCTACCGGCCGGGGTGCCGCTCGTGGGGCTCTTGTCCGGCTTCCGCGTCATGAAGGGCCATGCGGTGGTGGTCGAGGCGGCTCACAGGGTGACCGCTTCGGGACGTGCCTTTCACCTCCTCTTCGTGGGGCAGGGGCCCTTCGAAGCCGCGATCCGGGAGAGCGTGGTGCGCGGCGGCCTCGGCGACCGAGTCTCCTTCCTTGGCTTCGTCGACGATCCGGCCCGAGTGGTCGGATCTCTCGACATCGCCCTGTACCCGCCGCTCGAGTCCGACGGGATGTCACGCGTGCTCTTCGAGTACCTGGCGGCCGGCCGGGCGGTCATCGCCAGCCGCGTCGGCGTCGCGGCCGAAGTCCTGACGGACGATGCGTCGGCGCTGCTCGTGCCGGGGGGCGACGCGCCCGAGCTTGCCCGCGCCTTAGCAACCCTGCTGGATGACGACGCGCTTCGGCGAAGGCTGGGCGAGAGGGCGGCGGCCCTCTGCCATGAGCGACTGACGGGCGCACGCGTGGCGGCAAGCCTGCTCGATCACTACCGGCGGCTCGCCGCTCACTCATGAAAATCTCCGTGCTCTGCTTCGACGTCTCAGCCAATGCCGCCGGCCGCGCCGATCTCCTGGCGAGACTGCTGGTACCACTCGGCTCCGTGGAGGTGATCGGACCGCGCTCGGGGCCAGGGCTCTGGGAGCCCGTGGCTTCCGGGCCCGTCCGCTACACGAGCGTCCCGGCCCGGCGCATGCCGGGATTCGTCGCCACGATGGCCGATCTCGCGCGGCGAGCCGACGGGGATCTCATCTACGCGTCCAAGACGAAGCTCGCGAGCGCCGGCGTCGGCTACCTCAAGCGCGTTGCGGGAAAACGGCCGCTGCTGCTCGACATCGACGACTGGGAGGTGGGCTTCTACCTTGGGTCGGGCTTCTGGGGCACCGTCGGCCGCGCGGTCAACCTCGGCAACCCGAGCGGCCTGCCGTGGACCTGGCTCTGCGAGCGACTCACCGCGCTCGCGGATGGCGTGACGGTCGCCTCGCGCTTCCTCCAGCAGCGCTTCGGGGGCACGCTTATCCCGCACGTCAGGGACACCGACGCGTGGAAGCCGGGCTGCGCGAGCCCTGCTGCTGGACGCCGCCTCCTCGGCGTGGGGGACAAGCGCGTCGTCATGTTCCTCGGCACGCCGCGAGACTACAAGGGCCTGGACGACCTCGCCGCGGCCGTGGCTTCGCTGGGACGGCCCGACGTGGCCTTGGTGGTGGTGGGAGCCCACGCCGACAGCGCGGCGGGCAAGCGGGTCCTCGGGCGGTGCCCGCGGGCCGCGCTCGTGCCGTGGGTGCCGTTTGAGCAAGTCCCGACGCTCCTCTCGGCGGCCGATGTGGTGGCCGTGCCCCAGCGGGAAACGCCCGACACCGTCGGTCAGGTCCCGGCGAAGATCTTCGACGCCATGGCTCTCGGGCGCCCGGTGGTCTCGACGCGAGTCTCCATGATCCCGGAGATCCTCGACGGCTGTGGTCTCCTGGTCGAGCCGGGGGACGTGTCGGGGCTGGCCGCCGCCATTCGGACGCTCCTCGACGATTCCACTCATGCGGAGGCTCTGGGCGCCCAGGCCCGCGAGCGCTGCGTGGAGCGCTACAGCTTCCAGGCGGCGCGGGCCGAGCTGTTCCCGCTGATCGAGCGAGTCATGGCGACCAGATGAAGCTCGCCGTCATCTGCCGCCCCTTCTCCTTCCACGGTGGCGTCGAAACCTCCACCGCGGGTCTGCTCAGAGCGCTCGTCGAGCGCGGCGGCTACGACGTCGACCTCATCACGTCAGCGGGGCAATTCCCTGTCCCCGGCGTCGGCCTCCGCCGGCTCGCGGTTCCGGGGCAGCCCTCAGTGCTCCGCCAGCTCTGCTTCGCCCTGGCGGCGAAGAGGGCGGTGAGCGCCGGAGCCTACGACCTCGTCCAGAGCCACGAGCGGTGCCTGGCCCAGGACATCTACCGGGCCGGCGAAGGCTGCCATCGGGCGTACCTCGAGGCCATGGGGCGCGGGGGCCTTCAAGTGAATCCTCAGCATCGGCTCCTCTTGTGGCTGGAGCGGCGCATCTTCACGCTTCGGGGCGCGCGCCACATCGTGGCGATTTCCGCAAGGGGCAAGGCCGAAATCGAGCGCCTCTACCGCACGCCGGCTTCGAGCGTCACCGTCGTTTATAACGGTGTGGACCTGACCCGCTTCCATCCAGAGAACCGCAAGCGCTGGCGAGCGGAGACTCGGGAGGCGCTGGGGATTTCGCGGGACGCGTGGCTGGTTGCGTTCGTCGGCTCCGGCTTCGAGCGCAAAGGCTTAGGACCCCTGATGGAGGCCGTGGCCGCCCTCCGGTCCCGTGACATCCGCCTCCTCGTGGCCGGCAAAGGGCGGACCGAGATATACCGCAGGCTGGAGGCGCGGCTCGACCTGCAGGGATCCGTGACCTGGACAGCGCCGCGTCCCGACGTCGAACGGCTCTATGCCGCCGCCGACGCCGTGGCTCTGCCGGCCCGCTACGAGCCATTCGGGAACGTGCATCTCGAGGCGCTGGCGTCCGGCGTCCCGGTGCTCACGAGTGCGATGACGGGCGGATCTGAGGTCGTGCGGGACGGCGTGAACGGCGCTGTGACAGCCTCTCTCGATCCGTCCGATATCGCGCAAGGACTGCGGATCATTCGGGACGGCGATGCGGGAAGGCTGGCGCTGGCGGCCCGGACGTCGGCCGAGCCGTTCACCTACGCGGCGCAGGTCGAAGGGCTCGAACGAATCTATCGCCTTCTCAGCCCCCTGACGGGTTCCTCGAGTCAGTAAAACAGAGGTAGTGTCTCAGTTTGGCGTTAGGGGTTTCGGCGGTCGATGACTAAATCGAAGAGTCCGCTCATCCACGATGACGCCGCCGAGATCAGACGGTCTGAACTCTCCTTATCCGCGTCCACCATTCAGCCTCTTACGCGGAGGAAGGGACTGTGGCCTGCTCGACGATTCGAATCTGCTCAGGAGTCAGGTCATAGAGCCCGTAGACAAATTGGTCGATCCGATCACCGATGGCCTCGATCTCACGAGACAGGCGCTCCTGGTCGACTGGCGACCTCGTTGCCACTAGCTGCTGCCGCAATTCGAGTATTCTGTCTACCAGCGTCTTCGCCTCTCGCTGCTGTTCACTGTCTGGTAGGACAACTGGGAGTTCCTCTATTGTTGTCTGGTTCAACTGAGGAAAGAGTAACTTGTACGCCGTAAAGGTCTTCTTAACCAGATAGGCAGTTAGGCGGCTATTGAGAATTGCCAACATGGACTCGATCGGGATCGCGTCATCTATTATGTGGAGGTTGTACACAGACTGCATCGTTACAAGCGATTCGCGGTCGAGCGACGCAATGCACTGGGCTCCCGTTTTGACGATCACAATCTTCGGAGAGCGATACAGATCCTTATCCTTCTCGGGCCTCCGAATGAATCGTGTTGGGCGGCTAAGCGAATAGCGCCCGATGTTTTCGCCGACTAGGATCGGGACTGGCCCACTGGCGAGAACGTTCTTCTTGCCTAGCTCTTCCCCTCGCGACAGTTTGGCGTATTTAAGGAGCGGCTTCGAGTGTGCTCGAATCCCGTCGATCAAGACTGCTTCTGCGTCAGAAGCATAGATCAAGAATTTCCGTCGCGGATCCTTCATGAAACGGTCCGACGAACACGCTTCGCGCTCCACCGCTCGTTCACCTTCTCGTGTCTCGATTCTGATTTGCGCTGGCCGTGAGCCCTTTGCGATGGTAAACACGAGGGCGGAGACACCTGCGGAAAACACTAGTCCGCAATGAAACAAGCGTTCTAGGCCCTTGCTGAGCAACAATTCGCGAATGGTTGAACACTCGTCGCGTGCGAGCAGCGCATCCGGAACAATAAGACCGCACCGTCCCCCATCTCGTGTCAGATCGAGCGCCCGTTCAATGAACAGCCAATAGGTGTCGTATTGACCCACGGCGCTTCTCATTATCGATTCAAGAAATGCCTTCGTGTTCGCATCGTGATACTCACCGAAGATGTATGGTGGATTCCCAATCACTACGTCAAATCCGCCGTGTTTCATGATTTCAGGAAATCCCTTGTCCCAGTCAAATACATTGATGCGGATGCGATCTTCCTCGTTCAGCGTCAATTGCCCGGTCGCATAGAAGTGAGAGTCAATGAGACTGTTCCCACATTTGACGTTTCGTCCTAGATCAGGCAGTGCACGCTGGTGGAAGAGCTTGAGTTGCGCGTTGATCGATTCCTGTGATTCGCCTTCGAGGACCTTCAGAAGGAGCGACAGTTTGGTGACCTCTACGGCCTGGGGGTCAATGTCGACGCCATAGATTGAGTTAAGTAGGATGTCCTTGCGCTTGGAGGTGGTGAGGCGGTAGTCGACACTCTGGGTGGTAGGACTTGAAAGGCTGTATCTGGCTCTCGCCATCCGCATGAGGGGAGGGTTCTTGCCCTTGCAGTGTTGGTCGGGATCGTTCTTCAGATACCAACGGAGATGCCAGTCTAGGAGGTACTGATACGCGCCGATCAGGAATGAGCCCGACCCGCACGCCGGATCGAGAATGCGCAGCTTCACAGCGTCCTTAGGAGAGAGAACGCGACCGGAATCTCGTTTACTGGCGAGCGGCGCTACCGATTGGCGTGGTTGGTCGCCAGGGTTCTCGCTTGGATGAGGTAGATCGTCGAGCAACCTGCCTAGGGTGTCTTTCACGATGTCGTCAACGATGTATGCAGGAGTGTAGTAAACACCGCCCGCCTTACGTACTTCCGGCTTAGCCTCGACCCTTGCACGATGACCGGCCGTGAGGACAATGACCTTACCGAGGAATTGCTCGTAGACTTGGCCCAAGATTTCCGGCGGCAGGACGCTAAATTCATACGGGCTGTCGTAAAGCCGCTTGATGATGTGCTTTAGAACTTTGTCGTCGATCTCCAGCCGGAGAGTCAGCTGATCGGGGACTTCATCACGGCCTTTTTCCGTTGCAAAATGGAACAGCCCAGAATTGTATCGATCATCGGCGCGATGGAACATCTCACCGAGCCGTGTATAGACTCGGTCACCGCTTAGAAGTGCCATAAGGCTCGCCGGTGATTCGATACCTCGGTCTTCGCACATCCGGAGGAAGATGATGCGATCGATCGTGCGCTGCACTGAAAAGTTCAAATCGCGCTGAGAAATCGTCGGGTTGTGTTTCGCGATGGCTTGGGCGAGGTCCTCTCGCCACTGCTCGATGTCCTGGAGGAACGCATCATCGACCGGTGCCGTGCCACGTTGCTTCTTCATCGACTGCGCGAAGCGGTCGAATGAACCTCGGCGGATGGCGTCGATCGAAAAGAGCGCTGCTATCTCGTGCCAACGCTGGGGAAAGTCGGTGTAGACAACCTTGAGGATAGAGGCAGTTGTTGCCTTGTCTGTCTTTAACGGCTCGACGCGGGTGTCGTAGACGATAAACTCCTCGAACGAGGTGAGGATCGACAGGGGAAGTTTGGCGGTCCATGCATAGCGTCGCAATTGATATGCGGGAGCAGGATTGACAAGAAGATTGATCGAGGGGTTCTTCGCTTCTAGGAAGAATTTCCGCCCGCCACCGGCAGCGCGGCCACCGATATAGAAGCCGTAGTCGGGCGCCTTGGCCGCCCCACCAACCTTGACTTGGTCTTCATAGACAACGTCGCGATAGGCCTCGGCGTAGCCAAGCTTGTTCTCCACGTCCCAGCCGAGGGCTTCGACCATGGGATTGAGGAAATCTATCCGAAGCTGGGCCTCGCTGTAGTCTCCGGACTTGTAGACTTCGATGTGCTCGGTGAACTGGCGAACCTTTTCGAGAATAATCGGAGGGCACGGAGGGAGCACGGCGTCGGCCATCACGCGGTAGTGTAACGTGTGGGTACCGGAAACGGATCGGATTCAGCTTGGGACCCCCCGCGGGTCCCGATATGCAGGATCAGGGTTCGCCTCTTGAAGTGAGGACTGCGGAGAGAAATCTAGCCGTATCCGCAACGCGTGTACGCCATAGGCTAGGTGACCTGCCTCTGCTTTCTGGATGATAACTACTATATGGTGCGAGCCTTCCCGCCCCTCAGACCCCCTTTCAATGGTCCCCTATTCGAGGCCCCTAGTTTTGACGTTTCCCTTGTCCCCGTCGCAGTGTCCCGGATCGCCTTGGTAAGCGGGATCACGTCAGAAGGCCGCTTCGCGCGCGGGACCATGTCAGGTGTACGCCACGGGTGGCACTGCCGACCTCGACCCCTACGGTCGACCCGAGACACGACCAAACCGGGATTTTCATTGATCAATCCGGGCCGGAGCATTACACTGCCCTCATGCCCCCGGCGTCCACTGGCCGTCCAGCCGTGTTCATGGACCGCGACGGTTGTCTCATCGAGGAGGCGGGGTATATCAATCACCCCAGCCGGGTACGCATGCTGCCGAGATCGCCCGCCGCTGTCGCCCGCCTCAATCGGGCAGGGATCGCCGCGGTGATGGCGACCAACCAGGCCGGCATTGCGCGAGACTATTTTTCGAAAGAGACACTCGACGCGGTCAACGCCGAGGTCGAGCGCCAGCTGGCCGAGCACGGAGCGATTCTCGACGCTCTCTATGTCTGCACCCATCATCCGACAGCCGGGCGGCCGCCATTCCGCCTTGAGTGCGAATGCCGGAAGCCCAAGCCGGGGCTCCTGCTCCGCGCGGCGGCGGATTTGGCGTTGGACCTGTCCCGGTCGGTGATGGTAGGCGACAAGCCGTCGGACATTGGAGCTGGACACGCGGCTGGACTGGCGACGGTCCTCGTGCTCACGGGGTACGGCCGTGGGGAATGGGAGTATCGGCGGCAAGAGTGGACGCTGAAGCCCGACCATGTGGCCGAGGATCTCTTCGACGCCGTCGAGTGGGCGCTGGGGAGACTGGAGATGCCATGTTCCCGGTGAAGAGGCTCCGCGCGCTCATCACGGGGTTCACCGGCAAGAGGATCGTCGTCGTCGGCGACCTCATCGCCGACGAATACCTCTACGGCAAGCCCGCGCGCATCTCCCGGGAGGCGCCCGTCCTCATCCTCCGCTTCACGGACCGCGAGGTTCGCCTGGGCGGCGCCGCGAATGCCGCTCACAATGTCCGCGCCCTCGGTGCGACGGCCCTGCCCGTAGGCGTCCTGGGCAGAGACCCAGCGGGAGACGAAGTCCTGCGGCTCTTCGGCGAAGCCGGGATCCCTTGCGAGGGTGTGAGCAGGGCAGCGGGGCGCCTGACTCCGATGAAGACGCGCATCATGGCAGGCGGCTACGAGTCCACGCGCCAGCAGGTCGTCAGGCTGGACCGCGAGCCCGAGCCGAGCCTGACGGGCGATGTCGAGGCGCGGCTGATCGCCGCCGTGCAGGCGGCCGGGAGCGGAGCCGACGCCTTCCTCGTCTCCGACTACGGCTATGGCTCCGTCACGGCACGGGTCTTCGAAGCCGTCATCGAGGCGGCGCGAGGGCACGGGGCCATCGTGGCAGTGGACAGCCGCTATGACCTGCCGCGCTTCCGGGGCGCGACCGCGGCGACTCCGAACGAGCCCGAGGTCGAGGCGCTGGCGGGGGCCGAGCTGGGAGACGAGAGCGCTCTCGAGAAGGCCGGGCGCGTGGTGCTCGAGCGGCTCGATTCGCGATATCTCCTGATTACGCGCGGCAGTCGGGGCATGGCGCTGCTCGAGCGCGAGGGGCCCGTGACGTTCATGCCTATTCACGGGAGCGATCAGATCGCCGACGTGACCGGCGCGGGGGACACCGTGATCAGCGCCTTTACCGTCGCCCTCGCCGCCGGGGCGGAAGCGGTCGAGGCCGCGTGGCTCGCCAACGTGGCCGGCGGCGTGGTGGTGATGAAGCGAGGCACGGCGACCGTCTCCCCGCAGGAGCTTTCCGAGTCGCTTGGTGACGATGGCGCCGCTGCTCGGCGTTGACGAGGCGGCCCGTCTTGCCGAGGGCTGGCGGCGCCAGGGCAAGCGGCTGGTCCTGGCCAACGGCTGCTTCGATCTCCTCCACGTCGGCCACGTGCGCTACCTCAGCGAGGCCCGCGCGCTCGGCGATGCCCTCCTGGTCGGGGTCAACGGGGACACCTCCGTGCGCCGGCTCAAGGGGCCGGGGCGGCCCATCATGACGGCCACCGAGCGCGCGGAGATCGTCGGCGCGCTGGCGTCCGTGGACGGCGTGGTCATCTTCGAGGACGACACCGCCGATGCCCTCGTCGCGAGACTCCGGCCCGACGTGCACGCCAAGGGCACCGACTACACGGCGGAGTCCGTGCCGGAACGGAGCGCGGTCCTTTCGGCCGGAGGGTGCGTCGCCATCGCGGGGGATCCGAAGAGCCACGCCACGCGCGACCTCATCCGGCTCATCGTGGAGAGATTCGGGGAGAGATCCGGGGAGAGATCCGGAGAGAAGCCCGGGGCGGGGCGATGACGTCGCGCAGCCCGCGTATCGCGATCATCAAGCTGTCCTCGCTGGGTGATGTGGTCCACGCCCTCCCGGTCGCGCACGCGCTCAGGCGCGCGCTCCCCTCCGCGCACCTGACGTGGGTGGTCGAGGCGCGCGAGTACGCGATCCTCCGCGACCACCCCGATCTCGACGCGGTGGTGCCGGTGGACACGCGTCTGTGGCGCCGGCTCATCTGGCGCCCGGCGGGAGCCCGCCAGGTACTGGGCAAGGTCGGGCGGCTCCGAGAGAGGATCCGGCGCGCCTCCTTCGACGTGGCCATAGACCTCCAGGGCCTGCTGAAGAGCGGGCTCTTGACCGCCTACACAGGGGCGCCCGTGCGGATAGGCTTCAGCGCGGGCCGGTGCCGCGAGCGCTGGAACGCGCTCTTCACCAACCGTCACGTGACGCCCCCCGACTCGGCGCGCCACGTCGTCGAGCAGTACCTGGCGCTCCTCGCCCCGCTCGGTATCACGCCGGGGCCCGCGGAGTTCCACGTGCCCGTGCCCGCGGCGTCGGAGCGTCGGATCGGGGAGCTCCTCGTCAAGGAGGGTGTCAAGCTCGGTGACCGGCTGGTCGCGATCAACCCGGGCGCGGGCCATCCACAGAAGCGGTGGTCTGTGGCGCGCTTCGGCGCCTTGGCCGAGCGGCTGGCCACTGAAGCGGGCGCGCGTCTCCTGCTGCTCTGGGGCCCCGACGAGGCGCACATGGCGCGCGAGATCTCCTTGGCGCTGCCGGGGCTCAGCGCAATCCTCGCTCCGCCCACGGACCTCGGTGAGCTCGCGGCCCTCTTGAAGCGGTGCCGGCTGATGATCGCCAATGACACGGGGCCGCTTCACCTGGCGGCGGCGCTCGGGACGCCGTCTCTCGGGCTCTACGGGCCGTCCCTCGCCGAGCGAAACGGCCCCTACGGGGCGCGCTGTCGGGGACTGCAGAGTCCAGACGGCACCATGGCCGGACTCGAGGTCGCGGGAGTCTTCGAGGCCGCGCGAGGCATGCTCGAGGGTGCGGAGTGAACCGGCTGAGCGTCACGATCATCGCCTGGAACGAGGAGGAGCGGCTGCGCGCCTGCCTCGAGAGCGCCGCTTGGGCGGACGAGATCATCGTGATCGACGCCGAGTCCACCGACAAGACCGTCCAGGTCGCGCGCGAGTTCACGGACAAGATCTGGGTGCGGCCGTGGGCAGGCTTCGCCGCGCAGAAGAACTTCGCGCTCGAACAGGCGACCGGCGAGTGGGTGCTGTCGCTGGACGCCGACGAGCGCGTCACCCCCGAGCTCCGGGAGCGGATCGGCCGCATCGTGCGCGCGAACGGCCCGGCCGACGGCTACTCGATCCCACGGAAGAATGTTTTTTGGGGCGCCTGGGTGCGCCACGGCGGGCTCTTTCCGGACTACCAGCTGCGCCTCTTCAGCCGGGACGCCGGCCGCTTTGTGGACAGCGCGGTGCACGAATCGGTCGTGGTCGAGGGCCACGTCGAGGCCCTCGTCGAGCCGATGCTGCATCACTCGTACCGCGGACTCGAGGACTTCGTCACGCGTTCGAACCGGTACTCCACGCTTGCGGCCCAGGAGATTGTCAGCCGCGGCGGACGGGCGGGGCTCGCCGACTTGGCGCTCCGCCCGCTCGGGCGATTCCTCTCCATGTACGTCCTGAGGTTAGGCTTCCTCGACGGCTGGCGCGGCTTCGTGCTCGCCGTGCTCTACGCCAATTACGTGTTCCTCCGCATGGCCAAGGCCTGGGAAGCGCACCGGGGCTCGGGACAGGGAGATCCGGGAGCGTCATGACCTCCAAGCAGCGGGTGCTCTCCGGCATGCGCCCGACGGGCAAGCTCCATCTCGGCAACTACCTGGGCGCGCTCGACAACTGGGTGCGGCTCCAGGACGAGTACGACTGCTTCTACTTCGTTGCGAGCTGGCACGCGCTCACGACGGACGCGGAGAACAGCGGCCAGGCGCCGGAGAGCACGATCGAGATGTTGGCGGACTGGCTCGGCGCGGGTCTCGACCCGGAGCGGAGCACGCTCTTCATCCAGTCGCTGGTGCCCGAGCACGCGGAGCTCCATCTCCTCTTCTCCATGGTGACGCCGGTCGGCTGGCTCGAGCGCGTCCCCACCTACAAGGAGATGGTGGAGCAGCTGGGGCTCGAGTCGCCCTCGTACGGGCTCCTGGGGTACCCGCTGCTCCAGGCGGCGGACATCCTCATGTACAAGCCGCAGTGGGTGCCGGTCGGCATCGACCAGGTGCCGCACGTCGAGCTGACGCGCGAGGTGGCGCGGCGCTTCAACAACACGTGGAAGCCGGTCTTCCCGGAGCCCGGGGTCAAGCTGACCCAGATTCCGAAGGTGCCGGGGACTGACGGCCGCAAGATGTCGAAGTCGCTCGGCAACGCGATCCTATTGTCGGACACCCCCGAGGAGATCACGGCCAAGGTCAAGCCGATGATCACGGATCCCGCCCGGAAGCGGCGGAGTGACCCGGGCAACCCGCACCTCTGCCCGGTCTTCGACCTCCACAAGATCTTCACTCCCGAGGAGCCGCGCGAAGCCTGCGCGACCGGCTGCCGGACGGCGGGCATCGGCTGCCTCGACTGCAAGGCGGTGCTGCTCACCCACATGGTGCCGCCGCTCGCCGGGATTCGCGAGCGGCGCGAGCGCTTCGCGGCCAAGCCGCGCGAGATCGTGGAGATCCTCCACGAGGGTTCGAAGAAGGCGCGTGAGTTCGCGAAGAAGACCATGGACGAAGTCCGCTCCGTGATCAACCTGGAGCCGAAATGATTGCGAACATGGGGGAGTACGGGGGCCATTTCTGGTTCCCGTTACTGGGGGAGTACGGGGGCCATTTCTGGTTCCCGTTACTGGGGGAGTACGGGGGCCATTTCTGGGCCCCCGTTACCGGATGACTGCGGATACGGAAACGGAGCCGCAGGGCCTGACCGTCAGGGTGGAGTCCTTCGTCGGCCCGCTGGACCTCTTGCTTCACCTCTGCAGGACCAGCGAGGTCGACCTCGCCAACCTGCCCATCCGCACCATCACCGAGCAGTACCTAGCGCATCTCGAGTCGGTGCAGTTCCAGGACCTCGACACCGCAGGCGCCTTCATGGTCATGGCCGCCACCCTGATCTACCTCAAGTCCAAGCTCTTGCTGCCGGTCGATCCCGAGGCGCCGCCGGACAGCCTCGACGAGGAGGGCGAGCTCCTGCGCCAGGAGCTGGCCGAGCGGCTGCGCGAGTACGCGCGCGTCAAGGAGTTCGGCGCCTGGCTCGGCCTACGCGAGGCGGAGCAGGCGCTGCTCTACGGCCGCACCGTCGGCGAGCTGCCGCCACCCGAGGACGTCCCGCTGGAGGACCTCTCGGTTCATCTCCTGCAGAGGGCCATCACGCGGCTCATCGAGGAGCAGAAGCGCCAGACGCCGCGCCAGATCGAGCCGAACCCGCTCTCGGTCCTCGAGCGCATGGGCGAGGTCATCGAGCTGCTGCGGCACACGTGGTCCATCCTCTTCTCGTCCGTCGCCGGGCAAGAGCGCGTCCGCGCCGAGTGGATCGTGACGCTCCTTGCCCTGCTCGAGCTCGTGAGGCTCGGGCAGGCGCGCGCCCACCAGGCGGAACTGTTCGGCGAGATCGTCATCGAGTCGGCGTCCCCGACCGATGCCGCCTCGGACGTCCCGCCCACTGACGCTCCAACCCCTGGAGAGACCGCGCATGACTGAGCCCAACCATGACTGAACCCCCACGCATGACTCAACCCATAGACGTCCTCGAAGCGCTGCTCTTCGCCTCCGAGGCTCCGGTCGAGGCCGAGCGCATCCAGGAGGTGCTCGACCTTCCTTCCGCGGGCCAGGCGCGCGAGCTGGTGAGCGTGCTCACGGAGCGGCTCGACGGGCAGGGCAGGGCGCTCCAGATCATCGAAGTGGGCGGCGGCTACCGCCTGGTGACGCGGCCCGAGGTCGCGCCCTGGCTCGTGAAGCTGGCCCGCAGCCGGACGCGCTCCCGATTGTCGCGCTCGTCGCTGGAAACCCTCGCCATCATCGCCTACCGCCAGCCGGCATCCCGTCCCGACATCGACGCCGTCAGGGGCGTCAACTCTGAAGCGGTCCTCGACAACCTCCTCGACCGCCGCATGGTCCGCATCGCCGGGCGGAAGGACTCGCCCGGCAGGCCGTTCCTCTACGAGACGACGCGCGACTTCCTTGTCGCCTTCGGCTTGAGAGACCTGGCCGACCTGCCCAAGGTCGAGGGCGACCTCGTGATCCCGGAGACCCCGCCAGACGCCGCGGGGGCGGCGGGATCCGGCGACGCCGTGGAGAGCTCTCCTGCCACCGATGCGGCTCAGCAAGATCCTGGCCCAGGCGGGGCTGGCGTCACGCCGCGGGGCTGAGGCGCTTCTCGAGGCCGGCCGCGTCACCGTCAACGGAACGGTGCGGCTCGAGCCCGGCGCCCAAGCGGACCCCGCGACCGACGTCATCGCCCTCGACGGCCGCCCCGTCGGCGCGCGCGAGGCGCACGCATACGTGCTGCTCCACAAGCCGCGCGGCTACGTCACGAGCCTCCACGACCCCGAAGGCCGCCCGGTCGTGACGGATCTCCTGCCCCGAGAGACGCCCAGGCTCTTTCCCGTCGGGCGGCTCGACTACGACGCCGAGGGCCTCCTGCTCCTCACGAACGACGGCGAGCTGACCAACCGGCTCCTGCATCCGCGCTACGAGATCCCCCGCGTCTACGAGGTCGAGGTGGAGCGCCACGTCGGGCCGGGCGACCTCGAGCGGTGGCGGCGCGGCGTGCTCCTGCCGGACGGTCCCGCGCTGCCCTCGGCGGTGCGGATCCTGAAGCACGGGAGAGGGAGCACGTGGCTCAGCGTGACGTTCAAGGAAGGGCGCTACCGCGAGGTGAAGCGCTACTGCAAGGCCCTCGGCCACCCCGTGATGCGTCTGCGCCGCGTCCAATTCGGCCCGCTGCGTCTAGGGGCGCTGCCGTTGGGGCACACGCGCGCCCTAAGCGCCGCGGAGCTCGTTGGGCTTCGGAGCTTGCGCGACCAGGGCGCTTCGCCTATACTAGCCAGGATTCACCGATAGATCCGCATCAGGAGCCCTTCATGGACCTGGACGACTGGCGATCCAGGATCAACGACCTCGACGAGCAGATCCTCAACCTTCTCAACCAGCGCGGACACGCCGCCCTTCAGATCGGCGAGCTCAAGCGGCAGCAGGACAGGCCGTACTTTGTCCCGGAGCGCGAGGCCCAGGTCCTGGAGCGCCTCGCCGCGCTGAATCGAGGCCCCCTGAGCGCTGAGGCGGTCCGCGCCGTCTGGCGGGAGATCCTCTCGGCCTCCCTCGCCCTCGAGAATCCGCTGCCCGTCGGGTACCTCGGTCCCGCCGGCACCTTCACCCACGCCGCGGCGATGCGCCGTTTCGGGACCTCGGCCCAACTCATCCCGCTCAAGACCATCGCGGACGTCTTCGAGGAGGTCGAGCGGGGGCGCGCGGAATACGGCGTGGTGCCGGTCGAGAACTCGACCGAAGGGCCGGTCAACGTCACGCTCGACCGCCTCATCGACTCGGAGGCCCTGATCGCGGGCGAGCTCACGCTCGAGATCAGCCAGCACCTGCTGTCGAGGGCCGGCGAACTCGGCGAGGTCAAGGTCGTCTGTTCCCACCCCCAGGCGCTCGCGCAGTGCCGGCAGTGGCTGCTGGCGCACCTGCCCGACGCCCGCACCGAGGAGATGCCGTCGACGACCGCGGCGGCCGAGCGCGCGAAGGACGACCCCACGGTGGCGGCCGTCGCCTCGGAGCTGGCCGCCCGCACGTACGACGTGCCCGTGCTGCAGAAGCGCATCGAGGACAACCCATACAACACCACGCGCTTCCTGGTGATCGGACGCCGCCCGGTCGGCGCCACGGGGCGGGACAAGACCTCCATCCTTTTCTCGATGAAGAACGAGCCGGGCGTGCTGTACAGCATCCTCCAGCCCTTCGCCGCGCGCCGGCTCAACATGACCAAGATCGAATCGCGACCAACCAAGCGGCGCCCCTGGGAGTACGTGAACTTCGTCGACTTCGAGGGTCACCGCGATACCGATGACGTCCGGGCTGTTCTCGACGAGGTCAAGGAGCGCTGCCAGTTCCTGAAGATCCTCGGATCCTACCCGGCCGCCTAAGGAGCCCCGCATGCCTGTGTCCTGGGAATCCCTCGCCAACGACCACATCCTCGGGATCGACCCCTACGAGCCGGGGAAGCCGATCGAGGAGCTCGAGCGCGAGTTCGGCCTGACCGACGTCATCAAGCTCGCCTCGAACGAGAACCCGCTGCCGCCCTCGGAGCGCGTCCTCAAGGCCATCTCGGAGGCGCTGGCTCATCTGAACCGCTACCCCGACGGCAGCGCCCACTACCTGCGTAGCGCGCTGGCGCGGCGTCACGGGCTCACGCCGGAGCACATCATCATGGGCAACGGCTCCAACGAGCTGATCGAGCTGCTCGTGCGGGGCTTCCTGCGGCCGGGCGAGGAGGCGATCATCCCGCATCCGTCCTTCGTCGTCTACCCCATGATCGTCCAAGCCGCCGGTGGTATCCGGGTAGTTGTCACCCTGAAGGACCACCGGCTGGACCTCGAGGCCATGGCGCGCGCGATCACGCCGATGACGAAGATCGTGTTCATCGCCAACCCGAACAATCCGACGGCGACCCTCGTGACGGCGGAGGAGGTCGCGGCCTTCATGGCGCGCGTGCCGGACAAGGTCATCGTGGTCTTCGACGAGGCCTACTTCGAGTTCGCCCAGGGGCCGGACTTCCCCGACTCGGTCCAGTACATGAAGCAGGGCCGCAAGGTCGCCGTGCTGCGGACCTTCTCCAAGGCCGCGAGCCTCGCGGGGCTTCGTGTGGGTTACGCGATCGCGGACCCCGACTGCGTCGCCCTTCTCAACCGGATCCGGCAGCCCTTCAACGTCAACTCGCTCGCCCAGGTGGCCGCGTTGGCAGCCCTCGAGGACGACTCGCACATCCTCGAGTGCCTGCGGATGAACGAAGCCGGACGGCACTTCCTGTGCGACGAGTTCACCTCGATGGAGCTCAAGTACGTGCCCTCGCGCGCCAACTTCATCCTTCTCGACGTGGCCCGGAGCGGCAGCGACGTCTTCCAGCGCCTTTTGAAGGAGGGCGTGATCGTGCGCCCCATGTCGAGCTTCGGCATGGAGACTGCGCTCCGCGTGACCATCGGCACGCCTGAGGAAAATCGGCGCCTGATCAAGGCGCTGAAGAAGGTCCTGGCGGAGGGCAAGGTCGGGTGATCCGCCGCCTCGCCATTGTCGGGCTGGGGCTCCTCGGCGGTTCCGTGGCCAAGGCGGCTCGCGCCGAATCGCTGGCGCGGGAGATCGTGGGGGTCGGCCGCAATCCCGCGAGCCTGGCGCCGGCGCTCAGCGAGGGGGCCGTCGACCGCGTCACGACCGATCTTCGAGACGGCCTGACGGGCGCCGACATGGTCGTCCTGGCGACCCCCGTCGCCACCCTCGAGCATCAGCTGCCCGCCGTGTGGCAGGCAGCCGAGCCGCAGGCCCTCATCACCGACGTCGGCAGCACGAAGGCCGCGATCGTGCGCGTCGCCGAGACGCTCTGCGCTGGGAGGCCGCTCGACTTCGTGGGCAGCCACCCCATGGCGGGATCGAACCTCTCGGGCTTCGCGGTCGCCCGCGCGGATCTCTTCCGGGGCGCCACGATCATCCTCACGCCCACCGACCGCACCGCGCGGGACGCCGTCAAGCGCGTCACGGAATTCTGGGAAGCGGCCGGCGGGCGAGTCGTCACCATGGATCCCGCCACCCACGACCGGGCCGTGGCCGCCATCAGCCACCTACCGCACCTCGTGGCCGCCGCGCTGGTGGATGCCGTGGTCCGGATGGATTCGCAGTTCTTCGACGTGGCCGCGCGGGGCTTCAAGGACACCACACGCATCGCGGCGTCGAGCCCGACTGTCTGGAGGGAGATCTTCGAGGAGAACCGCGAAGCGCTGGCCGAAGCCGTCGCGGCCTTCCGGGCGGCGCTGGGCGATCTCGAGCGCGTGCTGCGCTCAGGCGACGCACCGCGCATCGAGGCCGAGCTGGAGCGCATCCGCATGGTCCGGGCGAGGCTTGGGTGATGCGGATCCGCGTGCGGGCTCCAAAGCGGCTCAGCGGCACGGTCCAGGTGCCGGGGGACAAGTCCATCTCTCACCGGGCGGCCCTCTTCGGCGCGATCGCCTCGGGACGCACGGAGATCACGGGCTACCTCGAGGGCGAGGACTGCCTGAACACGCTCAAGGCGGTCCGCGCCCTCGGCGTCCTCGTGACGCGAAAGGGCCCAGGGCACTACCTCGTTGACGGCGCCGGGCTCTTCGGCCTGCGCGAGCCCGAGCAGGTCATCGACCTCGGCAATTCGGGCACAGCGGTCCGCCTGCTCATGGGCGTCCTCGCGGGACAGCCCTTCTGGACCTTTCTGACGGGCGACGACTCGCTGCGGCGGCGGCCCATGAGGCGGGTCGGCCTACCCCTGACGCGCATGGGCGCCACGGTGGTCGGCCGCGAGGACGGCTCGCGCCTGCCGCTGGGAGTGCGAGGGGCGAGGCCGCTCAAGGCGATTGCCTTCGACTCACCCGTCGCCTCAGCCCAGGTCAAGACGGCGCTGCTGCTGGCCGGTCTCTGGGCGGACGGGGCCGTCACCGTCACGGAGCCTGTGCGCTCGCGGGACCACACCGAGCGCATGCTGACGGGCTTCGGGGCGAGGCTGTCGGTTGACGGCACGACCGTCACGCTCACGCCGGGGGCGGAGCTTCGCGGACAGGGTGTCGCCGTCCCGGGGGACATCTCCTCCGCGGCCTTCCTGCTGGTAGCCGGCACGATCGCGCGGGGGGCGGAGATCACGGTCACGGGCGTGGGTGTCAACCCGACGCGCGCGGGGCTCCTCGACGCGCTCGAGTCGATGGGCGCCCCGGTAGGCCGGAGCCACGCCGCCCTGGCGGCGGGCGAGCCCGTCGCCGACCTCACGACCCGCAGCGCGACTCTCCGCGGCGCGCTCGTGGGCGGCCCGATGATCCCGCGCCTCATCGACGAGGTGCCCGTGCTCGCGGTGGCGGCGTGCATGGCGGAGGGACGCACGCGGATCACCGACGCAGCGGAGCTGCGCGTGAAGGAATCGGACCGCATCCGCTCGATCGCCACGGAGCTCGGCACGCTGGGTGCGCACATCACCGAAGCGCCCGACGGGCTTGAGATCGAGGGCGGCGCGCGGCTTCGCGGCGCTACCGTCCAGAGCGGCGGCGACCATCGCATGGCGATGGCGCTGGTCGTGGCCGGCCTCGTCGCGGAGGGAGAGACGATCGTCGAAGACACCGGATGCATCGGGACCTCATACCCCGGTTTTGTCGAGACGGTCAACGCGCTCGCCGGCGCACCCTGCGTGGAAGAGCTGCCGTGACCTGCCGCCGCGATCCCGTCATCACTATCGACGGCCCGGCCGGCGCGGGCAAGTCCACCACCGCCCGCGAGGTTGCCCGGCGGCTCGGCTTCAGGCTCGTGGACACGGGCGCGCTGTACCGGGCGCTGGCGTGGGCGCTCATGCAGGCGGGCGTGGCGCCGGAGGACGAGCAGGGCGTCGGAGCGCTGCTGGCCCGGACGACCGTCGAGCTGGCCGACTCCAGCACCGGCGGGCGCGTGCTCGTCAACGGCCGCGACGTCACAGCCGAGATCAGGACGCCCGAGATCGCTTTGACTACGTCGAGACTGACGGTGCTCAGAGCGGTGCGCGACAAGATGACGCCGCTCCAGCGGGGCTTAGCAGCGGCGGGTGGGGTCGTCCTCGAGGGCCGGGACACGGGTAGCGTGGTCTGCCCCGACGCCGAGGTCAAGGTCTACCTGGACGCGGATCTTGCCGAGCGGGCCCGCCGCCGCCGCGACGAGCTGGCCACGCGCGGCCTGCCCGCCGACTACGAAAGCGTGAAGGCCGAGGTCGCCTTGCGCGACCGTCAGGACATGGAGCGGGAGCTCGCGCCGCTCCGCAAGCCCGCGGGCGCGGTGACGGTCGACTCGACGGCGCTCTCGCCGGAGGCGGTGGTGCAGCGGATCCTCGAGGCGGTGGAGCAGGCGCGGTGCTGTACGGGATCCTGAAGCCGCTGGTCGTGTTCGTGATGCGGGCGTGGTTCGGCCTCCGCGTGAGAGGGGCGGAGCACGTCCCGTCCTCCGGGCCGGCGCTCATCGTCTCGAACCACCAGAGCATCCTCGATCCGCCGTTGATCGGCGGGGCGACGCGGCGCCGGATCTACTTCCTCGCGAAGGCGGAGCTGTTCCGGATCCCCGTCTTCGGGTGGCTCCTCCGGGCTCTCCACGCACGGCCCGTGCGCCGCGAGGGCTCGGACCCGCGCGCGCTCAGAACAGCCGCGCTGTTGCTCGAAGAAGGAAAGGCGCTCTTGGTGTTTCCGGAGGGGACGCGTAGCCTGGACGGCCGCCTCGGGGAAGGAAAGCCCGGCGTCGGGATGCTCGCGGTCACGAGCGGGGCGCCCGTGGTGCCCGCGTACGTCTCGGGCACCCTCGAGGCCCTGCCCAAGGGCGCGACCTGGCCCCGGCGCAGCCAAGTGAGCGTGAGCTTCGGACCCGCGATACACTTCAAGGCCCAGATCGGCGCCGGCCGCAAGGAGCGCTACCGGGAGGCTGCCGAGGAGATGATGCGCGGGATCGCGCAGTTGAGGGACCAACAGCAGCGCTAGCATCGACGTCAGGGGCGGCCGCTCAGGCGACGCACCGGCGATATCCACCAAGGGAGGAAGCACCGCATTATGGAGACGGAGAACCGGAAGGCGAAAGTCCTCGAGGGGGCGCAGGAGGAGGTGGCAGAGGCCCCCGAGGAGAGTATGGAGGACTGGTTCAACCGCGGCGTGGGCGACATCGAGGAAGGGGAGGTCGTCCGCGGCAGGGTCGTCGAGGTCCGCGACAGCGAGGTGCTCGTGGACATCGGCTACAAGAGCGAGGGAACCATCGCCATGGAGGAGTTCCGGCACGCCGGCACTCTCCCAAAGGTCGGCGACGAGATCGAGGTCTACCTCGAATCCAAGGAGGACAGCGAAGGGCTGATCGTCCTCAGCAAGGACAAGGCGGACAAGATCAAGGTCTGGGACGCCATCTCCAAGTCTCACGACAGCGGCACCCCCGTCGAGGGCAAGGTGATCGAGGTGGTCAAGGGCGGGCTCTCGGTCGACGTGGGCGTCCGCGCCTTCCTCCCCGGGTCGCAGGTGGACCTGAGGCCGGTCAAGAACCTCGCCTCGATGCTCGGGCAGATGATCCGCGCGAAGGTCATCAAGCTCAACCGGCGGCGCGGCAACGTCGTCCTGTCCAGGCGCGCCGTACTGGAGGAGGAGCGCGAGGAGAAGCGGAAGCACACGCTCTCGGTGCTCTCGGAGGGCATGGTGCTCACGGGCGCCGTCAAGAACATCACCGACTACGGCGCCTTCATCGACCTGGGCGGAATCGACGGCCTCCTGCACGTGACCGACATGTCCTGGGGCAGGGTCGGACACCCGTCGGAGATCTTCCAGATCGGCGACCAGGTCGAGGTCGTCGTGCTGCACTTCGATCGGGAGACCGGGCGCGTCTCGCTCGGTTACAAGCAGAAGTCGTCCGACCCCTGGGCCGTCGTGGACGAGCGCTACCCGGTGGGTGCCAAGGCGCAGGGGCGGGTGGTGAGCCTGACCAATTACGGCGCCTTCGTCGAGCTCGAGCCCGGAGTCGAAGGGCTCGTGCACGTGTCCGAGATGTCGTGGACGCGCCGCGTGCGACACCCCTCGAAACTCGTTAACGTCGGCGACATGGTGGACGTCATGGTGCTCGACGTGAACAAGGCCACCAAGCGCATCTCGCTCGGCATGAAGCAGGTCGAGGCCGACCCGTGGGCGACCATCGAGGAGCGCTACAAGCCGGGCGAGCGGGTCGAGGGCAAGGTGCGCAACCTGACCGACTTCGGCGCCTTCGTCGAGCTCGAGCCCGGCGTGGACGGCCTGCTGCACATCTCCGACATGTCCTGGACCCGCAATATCGGGCACCCGTCGGAGATCCTCAAGAAGGGGCAGTCCGTCGATACGCAGGTCCTCAACGTGGACAGGGACAACAAGCGAATCTCCCTGGGCCTCAAGCAGATCCAGCCCGATCCGTGGGAATCTGTCTCCCAGCGCTATCCCATGGGCTCTCGCGTCACCGGCAAGATCGTGCGGCTGACCGACTTCGGCGCATTCGTCGAGCTCGAGCCCGGCGTGGATGGGCTCCTCCACATCTCCCAGATGTCGAGCCGTCCCATTGCCTCGCCCTCCGACCTCGTCAACGTGGGTGACGAGCTCACGCTGATGGTGATACGCGTCGATCCCAACGAGCGGCGCATAGGGCTCAGCCTCAAGGACCTGGCGGCGGCCATCCTGGAGGAACCGTCGCAAGCGGATACCCGCGGCCGCGGCAAGGGGCGGAAGCGGCGTGGCGGCGAGGACCTCGATGAGGATGAGGAGTAGACCGCTCGTGGGGGGCGACAGGTGACATCCCGCGGCCGCGTCGCTCTGGTCGCGATCGGAGTAGGCGTGGGGATCCTCGTGCTGTTCCTCGGCACGATCTGGGTTCTCATGGCGACGGTCAGCGAGGATGGGCTGCCCACGGGCGGAGCGAAGGTTGGCGTGGTGGAGATAGAGGGCATCATCGTGGACGGCACGGCCGCCGTTCGCGAGCTCCGCGAGCACGCGGAGAATCCGTCGATCAAGGCGGTCGTCCTCCGCGTCAACAGCCCGGGCGGTGTGGTCGCTCCGACGCAGGAGATTTTCGCCGCCATCCAGCGCGCGAGAAAGGCCGGCAAGCCTGTGGTCGCGACCCTTGGTGCGGTGGCCGCCTCGGGCGGGTACTACGTCGCGGCGGCCGCCGACAGGATCTACGCGAATCCCGGCACGCTGACCGGCTCCATCGGCGTGGTCATGCAGATGGCCAACATCGAGGGACTGCTGAAGAAGGTCGGCGTCGAGTACGTCGTCGTCAAGGCGGGCGCGTATAAGGACGTGGGCAACTTCGCCCGCACCATGAGCCCCGAGGAGCGGAAGATGCTGCAAGCGCTGCTCGACGACGTCTACTCGCAGTTCGTGGACGCCGTCGCCGAAGGGCGGGGCCTCGAGCGAAAGGAAGTGCTGGCGTTTGCCGAAGGCCGGATCTACTCCGGCCAGCAGGCACTGGCGCTCAAGATGGTCGACGAGATGGGCGGCTTCGAGGATGCCGTCGAGGCCGCGGGCAAGCTGGCCAATATTCCGGGACGGCCGAAGCTCGTCTACCCGCGAAAGAAGTTCTCCTTCAAGGATTTGCTGGAGAACCGTCTCGGACTACCGGGGGCCGGTCCGCTCCTGCCGGCCCTTACGGGCATCCGTACTCCTCTCTACCTCATGCAGTAGCCGTAAACCCTTGCTCTGCTTGACAATCTTTCGACCGACGTGCTACGTTCCGAAGGTGGAGTCAGCCCGGTCGCCACGTCCGAGACCGGAAGATGGCGGGGTTCCCGTGGAGGGAGCAGGCTCATGACCAAAGCGGATCTCATCGAGGAAGTCTCCAAGCTGTCGAGCCTGACGAAGAAGGAGACGGAGTTGATCGTCAACACCGTCTTCGACAACATCACCGACGCTCTCGCCAAGGGAGATAAGGTCGAGTTGCGCGGGTTCGGCAGCTTCCGCATCCGCCACCGCAACTCTCGAAAGGGCCGCAACCCCAAGACCGGAGACAGCGTCAGCGTCCCCGAAAAGCGGGTGCCGTTCTTCAAGGTGGGGAAGAGACTCCGCGAGTTGGTCAACACTTAAGAGGTCGCCCCGTAGCCGCGTGGACCGACTCTGGGCGCCGTGGCGGATGGCGTACGTGACGTCAGCCGGAGCGCCGCCCGCCACGCCCGCCGGGTGCATCTTCTGCGACGCGCTCGCGTCCGGCGATGACAAGGGGAACCGCATTCTCCGCCGGGGCTCGAAAGCCTTCCTGATCCTCAACAAGTACCCGTACGCGTCCGGCCATGTCATGGCCGCAGTCAACCGGCACGTCGGCTCTCTCGAGGAGACAGCTTCGGAGGAGATCGGCCATGTCATGGAGCTCGTGCAGGCGGCGATCCGGGCTCTCAACCGCGCCTACGCCCCCGAGGGCTTCAACGTCGGCCTCAACCAGGGGCGCGCGGCGGGAGCCGGCGTACCCAAGCACCTGCACATCCACGTCGTGCCGCGCTGGAGCGGCGACATCAACTTCATGCCCGTCGTGAGCGACACTCGCGTCCTGCCCGAGAGCCTGGATACGACGTATGACCGCCTGCTGGCGGCGCTCGGCTCGTGAGGGACCCCTCGGCCGAGCTTTCCCCCGAGTTGTCACCCCAGCTGTCACCCCCGTTGTCACCCCCGTTGTCACCCATGATGTTGCAGTACCGGGAGCTGAAGCGGCGCTACCCGGATTACGTGCTGCTCTTCCGCCTCGGTGATTTCTACGAGATGTTCTTCGAGGACGCCCACGAGGGCGCCCGCCTGCTCCAGATCACGCTGACCTCACGGCAAAAGGGTGAGGGCGCCATTCCGATGGCCGGTATCCCGCACCATGCCGCCGACGGCTACATCGCGCGGCTGATACGGGCCGGGCGAAAGGTGGCCGTGTGCGAGCAGATGGAAGCGCCGGCCAAAGGCAAGAAGCTCGTCCGGCGAGAGGTCGTCCGGGTCATCACGCCCGGTACGCTCACCGACACCCAGTATCTCGACGGCGCCGCCAACAACTACCTCCTGGCCGTCCACCGGACCGGTGCCGGGGCCGGCCGGACGCTGGGCGCCGCCCTGGTGGACGTTTCCACGGGCGAGTTCTGGGTCGGTGAAGCCGCGGGTGACGGAGCGACGCTGCTCGACACGGCCCTCCTGCGGCGGCCCGCCGAGTGCCTCGTGGCTCGGGAGGGAGACCAGGACTTAGCCAACCGGCTCGCCGCCGCGGGGATCATGGTGACCCGCGGGGAGCCCTCGTGGTTCGCGCTGCGCCAGGCGCGCGAGAGGCTCGCGGCACAGTTCCGCGTTCACTCGCTCGACAGCCTGGGCGTAGGCGACATGGGCGCCGGGCTTCAGGCCTCGGGCGCCGCTCTCGCGTATCTGCGGGAGACGCAGGGCGAGGCGCTCGGCCACCTCGCCCGTCTCCAGCGCCTGCTCCCGGGCGACGCCATGGTGCTCGATCCCACCGCCGTTGCGACGCTCGAGCTCTTCGAGAACGCCCAGGAGGGGAGCCTGCGCGGCTCTCTCCTTGCGACCCTCGACCGGACTAGGACGCCGATGGGTGCACGAACCCTCCGCCAGTGGCTGCTGCGGCCGCTCCTGGACACGGGCGCCATCGCGCGACGCCAGGATGCCGTCGCGGCGCTCTGCGCGGAGCCGCAGCACCGGGCCGCCGTGCGGAGGCAGATCCACGGCATCGGCGACCTCGAGCGGCTCTCGAGCCGAGCCGCGCTCGGCGTCGCGCACGCGCGGGACCTGACGGGACTCCGTGCCTTTCTCGGTTCCCTCCCGGCCGTCCGCGAGGCGCTCGGCGGACTCCGAGCGCCACTCCTCGCTGAGGTGGGGGAGGAGATCGCGGCCCTGCCGGCGCTGCACAAGCTGCTCGTGGACGCGCTCGAGGACGAGCCGCCGCTCACGCTCCGGGAGGGCGGCCTGATCCGGGAGAGCTGGAGCGCCGATCTCGGCGAGATCAAGCGCGGGGCTCGGGAGGCGCGAGAGTGGATCGCCGCCCTGGAGGGACGCGAGCGGGAGCGCACGGGCATCCCCACGCTCCGCGTGCGCTTCAACCGCGTCTTCGGCTACGGCATCGAGGTGAGCAACGCGCACGTGGCGAAGGTGCCCGGCGAGTACATGAGGCGCCAGACCCTGGTGGGCGCCGAGCGCTACGTCACCGTCGAGCTCAAGGAGTACGAAGGCCGCGTGCTCGGGGCCGAGGAGCGGATGGCGAAGCTCGAGCTGGAGCTCTTCCAGGAGGTCCGTGCCGCCGTCGCGGCCGAGGCGTCGGCGCTGCTCCGAACAGCACGGGCGGTCGGGACCCTGGACGCGCTCGCATCGCTCGGCGAGATCGCCCACGAGCGTGGGTACGTGAGGCCGCAGGTCGACGACGGCCGAATGCTCGACATCGTGGAGGGCCGCCATCCGGTGCTCGAGTCAGGCGGCGAGCGCCCCTTCACGCCCAACGACCTCCACCTCGACCCCGACCGCGAACAGGTGATGATCCTGACGGGCCCCAACATGAGCGGCAAGAGCGTGTTCATGCGCCAAGCGGCGCTGCTGGTGATCCTGGCCCAGATGGGCGGCTTCATCCCGGCGCGGTCGGCCCGGATCGGGGTCGTGGACCGGATCCTGACCCGCGTCGGGGCCCAGGACAACCTCGCGCGGGGCCAGAGCACCTTCCTCGTCGAGATGGTCGAGACCGCGAGCATCCTGCACAACGTCACTGAACGAACTCTGGTTTTACTTGATGAAGTGGGGCGCGGTACCTCGACCTTCGACGGGCTCGCCATCGCCTGGGCCGTGACCGAGGAGCTTCACGACCGCGGTCGCGGCGCGAAGGTGCTCTTCGCCACTCATTACCACGAGCTCACCGCTCTCGCCGATCGGCTCGCGCGCGTCCGCAACTTCCACGTCGCCGTCAAGGAATGGAACGACGAGATCATCTTCCTTCACAAGGTGGGGCCCGGCGGGACAGACCGGTCCTACGGCATCCAGGTCGCCCGCCTGGCCGGGCTGCCGAAGGCCGTCATCGCGCGCGCGCGGGAAATCCTCGCCGACCTCAGCCAGAATCCGGGCGCGCTCGTCCCGGGTCAGCCCGAGCCGGTTCCACAGCTCGGTCTCTTCCCGCATACTGCTGACCCCGTGCTCAAGGAGCTGGGCGCGCTCGACGTCTCGTCGCTCACCCCGCTCGAGGCGCTCAACCTCCTGGCCGAGTGGCAGCGGCGCCTCAAGGCGCAGCCGTGAACCCCATCCGCCTGCTGCCCGATCACCTCATCAACAAGATCGCCGCGGGTGAGGTCGTGGAGCGGCCGGCGTCGGTGGTCAAGGAGCTCGTTGAGAACGCGATCGACGCCGGTGGGCGTGTCATCACGGTGGAGCTGAAAGACGCAGGAAGGCAGCTCATCCGCGTCACGGACGACGGCGCCGGCATGACGGGAGCCGATGTGGACATGGCGCTCCGGCGCCACGCGACGTCGAAGATCTCCGACGAGGGTGACCTGGCCGCCATCGCGACCCTGGGCTTTCGCGGCGAGGCCCTGCCGGCCATCTGCGCCGTCAGCCGTTTCGAGATCCTCTCATGCCCCCGCGGCGGCGCCGTGGGCACTCTCGTGCGCGGGGCGGGAGGCACGGTCGTCGATCGTCTCGAGGTCGAGGCCGCGCCCGGCACGTCCGTCGAGACCCAGGATCTCTTCTTCAACACGCCGGCGCGGCTCAAGTTTCTCCGGAGCGCGCCGGCCGAGCTGGCCTTCATCCTCCGGCTCCTCCAGGGCATCGCACTCTCGCGGCCTGACCTTCAGCTCCGCGCCCTCCACCACGGCAAGGCTGTGTTGACGGCGCCGGCGGCGGCAACCCTGCGGGACCGCGTCGGCGCCGTCTTGGGTTTCGAGACGGCGGAGGCGATGCTGGAAGTGGATCACACGCAGGGGAATGTGCGCGTCACCGGGCTCGCGGCGCCGCCACAGCGGGCGCGCGGCAACCGCGACGAGATCACCCTGATCGTCAACGGCCGTCCGGTCAAGGATACGGCGCTGGCCCAGGGCCTGATCGAAGCCTACCGGCCCATGCTCCCTCGCCACCAATTCCCGGTGGCGGCGCTCCTGATCGACCTGCCCCTGCCCGAAGTCGACGTCAACGTCCACCCGAGCAAGGCCTGGGTCCGCTTCCGCTCGCCGCGGCTGGTGCAGGAGGCGGTGTTCCGCGCCGTCCAGGACGCCCTCCGCTCGCAGCGCGTCGTCCAGCCCCAGCAAGGCCTTGGTCGTTCAGCAACGGGGGCCCAGAAATGGCCCCCGTACTCCCCCAGTCCGCAGTCGCCCCTCCCGCTGTCTGGGCCGCCGTTCCCAAACAATCAAGGCGCCCTGTTCCAGGAAACAGCGGCTTCTTTCGGGACAGGGCGGTTCGGCGCGGTCGTCGGCCAGCTGCAGGAGACCTTCGTCGTCGCGGCCAGCGACGAGGAAGTCTTCTTCATCGACCAGCACGTCGCCCACGAGCGCGTGCTCTTCGAAGAGCTGCGGCGGAACCTCGCCTCGGGCCCCTTGGCCTCGCAGGTCCTGCTCTTCCCTCAGACCCTCGAGCTCGGACCCGGCAAGGCCGGGCTCCTCGAGGAGTGGTCGGGTGACCTCGAGGTCCTGGGATTCGACCTCGAAGGCTTCGGCGGCCAGAGCGCGCTCCTGCGCGCCGTGCCCGCGCTCCTCAAGGCCGAGGAGCCCCGGCGGCTCATCGAAGGGCTGCTCGACGAAGTGGGCTCGCCGGCCGGGGCGCAGCAGGCACCCCTCGTGGAACGGGCGCTGGCCTTCGTCGCCTGCCGCGCCGCGATCAAGGCGCACGCCCCCTTGCAGCGCGAAGAAATGGTGCGCCTGCTCGCGGACCTCTCGGCCACCGAGACCCCGTACTTCTGTCCGCACGGGCGGCCCATCGTCTCGCGGCTGTCGCTCAAGGAGATCAAGCGGGAGCTCAGGCGGACATGGTGATCCCGCCTCCGCTTCTTCTAATAGTCGGCCCCACCGGGGTGGGGAAGACCGCCGTCGCCGCGCGCCTCGCCGCCAGCGTACCGATGGAGGTCGTAAGCGCTGACTCGCGCCAGGTCTACCGGGGCATGGACGCCGCGACCGGCAAGCCGACCTCCGATGAGCGCAAGGCCGCGACGCATCATCTCCTCGATCTGATCGAGCCCGGCGAGCGCTACCACGCGGCGCGCTTCCGGCTGGATGCGGCGCAGGCGATCGAGACGATTCGCGCGGCCGGGCGCCTTCCAGTCGTCGTGGGAGGCACGGGCCTCTACGTGCGGGCGCTCCTGCGGGGGCTCGATGCAGCGCCGCCTGCCGACGCGGCGCTGCGGGCTCAGCTGGAGGAGGCCGCAAGGACGAACGGGCCGGCGGCCCTCCACGAGCGCCTCAGAGCGCTCGATCCCGAGCGCGCGGCCCGGCTCCACCCCAACGACCGGGTGCGGCTCATCCGGGCGATCGAGAAGCACGGTCGCGGGGCCGCGACGTCTGGAGGCTGGGCGCGGGCGGTCCCGCCCTGGCGCGTCGTGATGTTCGGGCTCCGCCGGGAGCGCGTCGCCCTCAACCGGGCACTCGAGGAACGCGCGCGAAGCATGCTGGCGGGTGGGATGATGGAAGAGGTGCGGCGCCTCTTGGCTGCCGGCCATGACGAAACCGCACCCGGCATGGCGGGCATAGGCTACCGCCAGTGGGCCAAGGTCGCGAGGGGCCGCTTGTCTCCGGCCGAGGCGCAGAGGCTCATGGTCCGCGACACCCAGCGCTACGCGAAGCGCCAGATGACATGGTTCGCGCGGGAGCCGGAGATTCAGTGGCTGGACGTGGACGAGGTGGGCGGCGTCGAGGGCGCCGCCGAGTGCATCCACAAGCACATCTTGCGGGAGGGATGGATCGCGTGAGGAAGAGGGAACGGGCGCTCCTGGCGGCCTTGCGGCTGCCGAAACAGCGCCGGTACGAAGTCGAAGAGTCCCTGGACGAGCTGGGCCGCCTCGCCGAGTCGGCCGGCGCCCTAGTCGTCGGCCGCGTCACCCAGGAGCGGCTCGCGCCCACGCCCACGCTCTATTTCGGCAAGGGCAAGGTGGACGAGCTCAGGGCCTCTTCGGAGCGGGAGGGCGCCAACCTCATGATCTCCGACGACGCACTGTCTCCCGTGCAGGAGCGCAACCTCGTCGGCTCGCTCGGGCTCAAGGTCATCGATCGCACCGCGCTCATCCTCGATATCTTCGCCCAGCGGGCGCGGACCATGGAGGGCAAGCTCCAGGTCGAGCTCGCCCAGCTGTCCTATCTCCTGCCTCGCCTCGTGGGGCAGTGGAAGCACCTGGAGAGGCTCGGGGGCGGCATCGGCACCCGGGGCCCCGGCGAGACCCAGCTCGAGTCCGACCGCCGCATGATCCGCCACCGGATCGAGAAGATCCGCAGGGAGCTGGGGCGCGTGCGCGTGCACCGCAAGCTGCTGCGCCACCGGCGGAAGGCCGCCGGCGTGCCCGTGGTGGCCCTCGTCGGTTACACCAACGCGGGCAAGACCACGCTCCTCAACCGCCTCACGGGCGCGGAGCACGCGGCGGCGGACCAGCTCTTCGTGACCCTCGACCCGGCGGCGCGGCTCTGCTCCCGGAACGCTCACGCTCCGTTCATTTTGACAGACACGGTCGGCTTCATTCGCAAGCTTCCCCACCAGCTCGTGGCGGCATTCAAGGCGACCCTCGAGGAGCTGGAGGAGGCGGACGTCCTCGTCCACGTGGTGGACGCCAGCCACCCAGGCCTCGACGAGCAGATGCTGGCGGTGGACTCGCTCCTGTCCGAGCTCGAGCTCGGCCCCCGCCCGACCATCGTGGCGCTCAACAAGGTCGATCGTCTGGATGGGGACGCGGCGCTCAGCGCGCTCGTGGACCGGTTCGAGGGCGTCGCGCTCTCGGCCCGCACGGGCGAGGGAGTGGAGGCGCTCCTCAACCGCATCGAGCTCGCGCTGCGCCCGGGGGTGGAGCGCGTCACCCTGATCATTCCGTACCGGGACGGCACGGCGCTTGCCCGCTGCTACGAGCGCGGCCGCGTCCTGGCGCGCTCGGACGACGCAGACGGGATCCACCTCGACGTCGAGCTGCCGCCCCGCCTCCTGGCCTTCGTCGAGCCCTACCGCCAGACGAGCTAGGTGCCAGACGGGCTAGGTAAATGGCTTGAGCCCAACCAGTTTCGCGCCGGCAGGGCCGCCCGGAATGGTAGACTTGGGCCTCGTCCGCAGCGGATGATCCCATGGGACTCGCAAACTGGCTGACGACGCTCCGCATCCTGCTCATCCCGGTCTTCGTGACGCTGCTGGTCTACCGGCAGGCGGGTTGGGCTGTCCTCGTCTTCTGCGCGGCGAGCCTGACTGACCTGCTCGACGGCTACATCGCGCGGACGCGGGGACGGCAGACGCGGCTGGGCGCCTTCCTCGATCCGGTCGCCGACAAGCTCCTCCTCACGTCCGCCTTCATCACCCTGACCTACCTCAAGGTCATCCCATTCTGGATCGCAGCCGTGGTGGTCAGCCGTGACCTCATGCTGAGCGTCGGCGTCCTCGTCATCCACGTCGCCGGGGGCACCGTGCATCCGACGCCCAGCTGGCTCGGGAAGGCCTCGACGCTCTTCCAGATGGCGACGGTCCTCTCCGCCATGCTCGCGTTCTATTTCAAGATGCTGCTGTCGCTGCCGAAGGGCGCGGCCTGGGTGGCTGCGTTCTTCACTGTCGCCTCAGGGCTCCAGTACCTCGTGCAGGGGCTCAAACAGCTGAACCCGCCGGCGGACGATCCCCTGGTGGCTTCGCCGCCGCGCATCCGGCATGACCAGCTGCGCTGAGCCGGCATGACCAGCTGCGCTGAGCCAGGCCAGGGCGGCGTGGTCGTGGCGGCCGTGCGGCAGCGGACGCCTGCCGCGCGGGCGGGGCTCCGCTCGGGCGACCGCATCGTGGCCATCAACGGCGAGCGGCTCAGGGACGTCATCGACTTCCACTTTCATGCCGGCCTGGCCGAGCTGCGCCTGTCGGTCGAGCGGGAGGGGCGAACGCGAAGCGCCGTCCTGCGCCGGACGGGGCCCGACCTCGGCCTCGAGCTCGAGGCGCCCCGCCCGGGCGAGATCGATACGTGCAGCAACAAGTGTGTGTTCTGCTTCATCCACCAGCTGCCGCGGGGCATGCGGAAGAGCCTCTACGTCAAGGATGACGACTTCAGGCTCTCGTTCCTCCACGGCAACTACATCACCCTGACCGATCTGGACGAGGACGAGCTTCGGCGCATCGAGGAGCAGCGCCTCTCGCCGCTCTACGTCTCCGTCCACGCGACCGATCCGGACCTTCGCCACCGCCTCCTGGGCCAGCCGCGCGTTCGCCGCGAGATCTTGCCCGTCATGGAGCGCCTGGCCAAGGCGGGCATCGTGATGCACGCGCAGATCGTCCTCGTGCCCGACTGGAACGACGGCGCCCAGCTCGAGCGCTCGGTGCGCGAGCTGGCCCGCCTCCACCCACACGTCGCCACCACCGCCGTCGTCCCCGTAGGGTTGACCCGGCACCGCGAGAGACTGCCGGAGCTCCGCACCCTGACGGGCGCCGAGGCGGGCGAGCTGGCGCAGACGATCGAAGGTTGGCAGCGCGAGTTCCGGGAGGCCCTAGGCACGCGCTTCGTCTGGGCGTCGGACGAGGTGTACCTCGAGGCCGGGCGGCCGCTGCCTGTGGCCGCCGCATACGAAGGCTTCCCGGTGATCGAGGACGGAATCGGCCTCGTTCGGCGCTTCAGCGATGGCTTCGCGAGCGCGGCGCGCCGGCTGCCCGCGCGCGTGGGTCGAGAGCGCTCAGTGACAGTGGTCACCGGCTCGATGTTCGCCCCGCGCATGCGGCGTCTCCTGGATCGCATCAGCGTTCGGGGCCTGCGCGTCGAGCTGGCGGCGGTGGTCAACGACTGGTTCGGTCACGGCATCGGCGTCGCCGGGCTCCTGACCGGACAGGACATCGCGGCGCAGCTCGCCGGGCTGCCGCTCGGAGACGAGGTCCTCGTCCCCGCGGTGGCCATTCGCGACGGGGCAGGGGTCTTCCTCGACGACCTCTCGCCCGCCGATCTCAGCGCGTCGCTTGGCGTGCCCGTCCGGCCCGTCGAAACCACACCAAGCGCGCTCGCCGCCGCCCTCCTCGGCCGCTGAGCGGCCGGCCACGTCGTGATCCGTCCGGTCATCGCTCTCGTCGGCCGGCCCAACGTGGGCAAGTCCACGCTCTTCAACCGCCTGGTCGGCCGCCGCCGCTCCCTCGTCCACGACGTGCCGGGCGTGACCCGAGACCGGCTCTACGGCACCACAGTCTTCGAGCGCTGGCAGGCGACCGTGGTGGACACGGGCGGCTTCGACCCCAGCACCCAGTCCGACCTGATCGCAGCCGTGCGCGACCAGGTCATGATGGCCATCGAAGAGGCTGACCTGCTCGTCTTCGTCGTGGACGGTCGCGCGGGCATGACCGCGCTCGACCTCGAGATCGCCCGCATCCTGCGGCGCAGCCAGCATCCCGTACTGCTCGCCGTGAACAAGATCGACGGCGCCGGCCAGGAGACCGCCTCGGCAGATTTCTACCGCCTCGGCTTTGCGGCGGTCCAGCAGGTCTCGGCCGAGCACGGGCGCGGGGTCGCGGAACTCATCGAGACCGCCCGCAGCCTGGCGCCCGAGCCCGTGGTAGAGACCTTGCTCGAGGGCACGCGCGTAGCCATCATCGGCAGGCCGAATGTGGGCAAGTCCTCACTGGTCAACGCGGTCCTGGGGGAGCAGCGGGTGCTCGTGCACGAGGCGCCGGGGACGACGCGCGACGCGGTGGACACGCCGCTGACGTTCCGCGACCGCCGGTACCTGCTCATCGACACGGCGGGCATCCGGCGCAAGGGGCGCGTGACCGAGGTTCTCGAAAAGCTCGCGGTGGTCATGGCGCTCAAGAGCCTCGAGCGCTGCGACGTCGCGGTCCTCGTGATGGACGCATCGGAAGGGGTGACGTCGCAGGACGCCCACATCGCGGGCTATGCCCACGACGCTGGGCGCGCCATCGTGCTTGCGGTCAACAAGTGGGACCTGGTGCCTTCCGGCCTCATCGGCAAGGCCGAGGTCACGGCGCAGATCCACGAGCGGCTGCCCTTCCTCGACTACGCGCCCATCTGCTTCACGTCGGCGGTGACGAAGCTCGGCCTGCTCGACCTCTTCGATACCGTGGACCAGGTCGCCGCCGAGGCGCGCAAGCGGCTCCAGCCGGGCGAGCTCCTCACGATCTTCAGGCAGGCGCTCGAGCGACGGCCGACTTCCTCGGGCGGCGTGCCGATCCGCGTCCACAGCGTCCAGCAGGTTGCGGTGTCCCCGCCGACGTTCGCAGTCAAGGTCAACGCGGCGGGCAAGCTGCACTTCTCCTACGAGCGCTACCTCATCAATTCGATTCGTCACGCGGCGAGCTTCACCGGCTCGCCGATACGTCTGCTCGTGAGACGGAGCGCTGCAAAGCGCAAGGGGACATCGGGTTCCCAGCCGAGCCGCGGGTCCGGCCATCGCCGCTCCTGAGCCAACCCCGACCCCTCCTGAGGCAACCCCTCCTAAGTAGGTAGAACCCCTAGCAAAACCGTTGGTTGACCCCGGGGTCTGTGCTAACATGACGCGGCGTTAGATCCCACGGCACAGCGAGGGCCCATGGCGACGAACCCGGACCAGGACGAGTTTCTCGAGGACGACGAGCAGGATGAAATAGCTCGGCGGAGCATCTTCTCGGCTGGGTGGTTCCGGGCTTTGCTCGTCCTGACGGTGCTGGCCATCGTCGTCGTCGTATCGTTGCCGTATCTCCTGAACTGGCTTGAGCCCACGCCGCCTCCGCCGGCCAAAACCCAGGCGAAGAGCAGCGCGCCCGCGCCTGGTCCGGCGGGAGCCCCACCGGCCACGAGCTCTCCGACCCCGACCCTGATCCCCGCGCCTGCGGCATCGGCTCCACCCGCGCCGGCGGCACCGAGCCCGGCGGAACGTCCAATCGGTACCGCACCGCTACCGGTGGTTCCGGCGCCGGCCACACCCGCCGCCAAGCCCGGACCTGGGGCCAAGCCGGCCCCAACGGCTAAACCGACGCCCGCGGCCCAACCAGCGCCTGCGGCCCGACCAGCGCCCGCGGCCCAGGCGGAAGCCCCGAGGTCGGCACCCGCACCGAAGCGAAGCGGAGCGGCCGAGGGCGGCTCACCGGGCGGCTACTGGGTCCAGGTGGGGGCGTTCCTCGAGGAGAAGAACGCCGAAGCGCTGGCCAAGCAGCTCCGCGGCGAGAACTTCCCGGTCCAGCTCTCGGCGGTCACCCGTGGCGGCGCGCCTGTCCCCGCTCCCGCGAAGACCTCAGGCGGGCAGAATCAGCTCTTCATCACAGGCTCCACCCCGGACGCGGTCAACTCGGCGCTCAAGGGCAAGGGCACGGCGCAGGCGGTCAAGGGCGGGGTGCAGGTCAATCCACCGTTCGATCTCGAGACGGCCATGTCCCTGTCTTCGTCCCTCAAGAAGGAGGGGTTCAAGGTCGTGATCCGGCGCGCCAAGGGCGCGGCGGCACCTAAAACCGCCGCCGGAGGCGGGCCGACCTACCACGTCGTGCGGGTCGGCGGCTATCCGGACCGGACGAAGGCTCAGCAGGCTCGCGGCGAGCTCGAGGCCAAGGGGCACCCGGGCTTCCTGACACAGGGAACCGCGCGCTGATGCGCGACCAACAGCCGCTCGTTGTGCCCGTTGCCGAGGCCGCGCCAGCCTATGTGCAGTGGGTCCGTGAGTCCATCCCGATCGAGGGGGGGTGACCGCACTGACGAAGAACGATCTCATCAACGCGGTGGCGGCCCACGGGCTGTCGAAACGGCAGTCCGCCTCGGTGGTGGAATCGCTGTTCGACATCATCTTCCGCTGCTTCGAGAAGAGCGAGGATGTCAAGATCGTGGGCTTCGGCCACTTCCGCATCCGCCGCAAGGCCTCGCGGCGGGGGCGCAATCCACAGACGGGGGACAGCATCGAGATCACCGCACGCAAGGTGCTGACGTTCAAGCCGAGCAAGGGCCTCAAGCTGCGCATCAATCATCAGGCGTGAGGGCATCAGGCGTGAGGGCACCAGGCGTGAGGCGGCGGCCGTGAGCGGCGGCGGGGCGGCCCAAGGCGGGGAGGAGCAAGGACGGGTGGTCATCCCGGACAAGCTCTACTACCGGATCGGCGAGGTCGACGCCATCACGGAGGTGCCGGCCTACGTCCTCCGCTACTGGGAGTCGGAGTTCCGCCTGCTGCGCCCGAAGAAGAACCCCGCTGGCCAGCGTCTCTACCGCAGACGCGACCTCGATCTCGTCCTCCGCATCAAGGCCCTGCTGTACGACGAACGGCTCACGCTCGAAGGGGCGAAGAAGCGCCTGGTGGCCGAGAGCCGCGGGTCTGCGCAGCTCGACTTGGGCGTTCGCGGATCGGCGCTCGAAGCGGCGCTCCGGCGTATGCGCGATCAACTGCGCACGCTCCGCGAACGCCTGACGCCTCCCAAGAGCTGACGCCGTCCTTGTCTTTGCCCGCGGCACTCCGTACAATGATTCCTCGGGTCGGGGCGTGGCGCAGCCCGGTAGCGCACTTGACTGGGGGTCAAGGGGTCGCAGGTTCAAATCCTGTCGCCCCGACCAATTTAGCGAGAGCGACGGCGGCGGATTCTTGGATCTGCCCTCTTTTTTGCTCGCGGAACGGTGAGTGGTGACGGCGGCGGTGATCCTGGTCACCAACGATGACGGGGTGCACGCCGCGGGGCTCGACGCGCTGGCGGGCGCCCTCGACGAGCTGGGCGAGGTGTACGTGGTGGCGCCGGATCGTGAGCAGAGCGCGGTCGGCCACGCGCTGACGCTGCACCGTCCGCTGCGCGTCACGCAGGTGGGCGAGCGGCGCTTCGCCGTCAACGGCACACCATCCGACTGCGTCAACCTTGCGGTGTTGGGGCTCTTGCCCGGGCGTCCGGTGCTCGTGGCGGCGGGCATCAACCACGGCTCGAACCTCGGAGACGACGTCACGTATTCGGGGACCGTGTCGGCCGCGATGGAGGGCACCCTCCTGGGCGTGCCGTCCATGGCCGTGTCGCAGGCGGACGCCGGGAAGGCGGGGTTCGAGGGCGCGGCCGTGGTGGCCCGGCTCGTGGCGAGCCGGCTGCTGGTCGAGGGGCTTCCGGCGAAGACGCTCCTCAACGTCAACGTACCGGGTGGGACCGCGGGCGGCATCCGGATGACGCGGCTCGGTCACCGCGTGTACCGGGAGAAGGTGGTGCAGGAGGTCGACCCGCGCGGCCAGCCGTACTACTGGATCGGCGCGGGTCCCCCGGAGTGGGCCGAGGACGAGGCCTCCGACATCGCGGCCGTGCAGCAGGGGCTCGCGAGCGTGACGCCGCTCCACCTCGACCTGACTCACTACGCAGCTCTTGGACGCATGGGGGATTGGGAGAGCAGCCTCAACGCGCTCCTGAGGAAGCGGCCGCGGTGATCGGCAGACGGCGGGAGCCCGGGGCCGCGACGGGAGGCGGAGAGCGCTACGCGCGCGAGCGGGAGCGGATGGTCGCGGAGCATCTGGTCAAGCGGGGCATCGCCGACCCGCGCCTGCTGGAGGCGATGCGGCGCACCCCGCGCCACCTGTTCGTGGACGAGGCGCTGCGGGACAAGGCCTACGAGGATTACCCCCTGCCGATCGGCGAGGGGCAAACGATCTCGCAGCCCTTCATGGTGGCCCGGATGACCGAGCTGCTGCGGCTGACGGGGAAGGAAAAAGTGCTCGAGATCGGCACCGGCTGCGGTTACCAGGCCGCCGTACTGGCCCGTCTCGCGGCGCGCGTCTGCACCGTGGAACGGATCCCGAAGCTTGCCGCGCGCGCACGGGAGACGCTCGAAGCGATCGGCGCGAGCAATGTCTGGGTGCGGACCGCCAACGGCACCTTCGGCTGGCCCGATGAGGCGCCGTTCGATCGCATCGTGGTGACGGCCGGTGGACCGTCGGTGCCGCCGCCGCTGTTCGCCCAACTGGCCGAGGGCGGGCGGATGGTGATGCCGGTCGGATCCGAAGACTCTCAGCGGCTGCATATGGTCGACAAGATCGCCGGCGAAGCGAAGGTGACGGATGACTCGGGGTGCGTGTTCGTGAAGTTGATCGGGAAGTACGCCTGGGAAGCGTAGAGTAGAATGGTCGACAGGGACGGGGCGTAGCGCAGCTTGGTAGCGCGCCTGCTTCGGGAGCAGGAGGTCGCTGGTTCAAATCCAGTCGCCCCGACCATTTTTCACCTCTGCGCCCTCGCATGAATGCGACCAGACTTCGCAGCGCTGCTGAGATCATCATCGACGGGCGTGTGCAGGGCATCGGGTACCGCACGTTCGCCCAGCGGAAAGCCGCCCAGCTTGCGCTGCGCGGCTATGTCATGAACCTCAAGGACGGGAGGGTTCGCGTGCGCGTCGAGGGCACTCGCGAGGCCATCGAGGAGCTTGCCCGCGATCTCGAGAAGGGCCCGCCGCTGGCGCGCGTCGAGACGGTGTCCGTCAGCTGGCGGCCGCCGACGGGCCGCTTCACGTCGTTCGATGTCCGCTACGCGGAGTTCGACCCGTGAGGCGTCCGCGTGGGCGGCGCGCGATCGGCCTTGGGCTCCTCCTACCAGGGCTTCTCCTGACCCACCCAGGCTCCGCCGATGCAGCCAGCCGTACCGCCACATCCCCGGCCAAGAAGACGACATCCAAGACTGAAGCCTCCGTCGAGCGCAAGGCTCGGAGCCGGGTGGATGCCGATCCGAGCCGCCGGGTCTTGGGTCAAAACGGGGGCCGGACCGTCCACGTCGTCCGCTCGGGTAACTCCATAAGCCGGATAGCCGCGCACTACAGCGTCACGCGCAAGTCGCTGATCGACGCCAACAAGCTCGCGCGCCCCGAGCAGCTCCGCATCGGCCAGCGGATCGTCGTGCCGGGGGCCCGCGTTGCAGCGGGCAGGGGCCCCGTCCAGCTCATCGACGCAGTGCTCGACAATGGCGACGTCCTGTTCGTGCGCGCGGGCCCACGCCGCGTACCGACCCAGTTCTACATGGCCTCCCCCGACGTCGACGGCCACGCCCTCGACTTCACCTGGCCCGTAGACGGCCGGATCATCTCACCCTTTGGGAAGCGGCACGGCGGCTGGCACGCGGGCATGGACATCAAGGCCGAGAGCGGCACGCCGATCCTCGCGGCCGCGCCGGGCCTTGTGATCTCGAGCGGCCAGGAGCGCGCCTACGGCCGCATCATCCGCATCGAGCACGACAGCGGCTTCGTCACGGTCTACGCCCACAACCTGGAGAACCTCGTCGAGGTCGGCGACCGCGTCTCCGGGGGTACGATCATCGCCACCGTGGGCCGCACCGGCCGGGCGACAACGCCGCACCTGCACTTCGAGGTCCGTCACGAGGACATGGTCTACAACCCGCTCCACCTGCTGCCCGCCCGCGAGGTGATCGAGGTCCGGGCGGACGAGGCGCCGGACCTGCCGATGGAGTCGGCACGCGCGCACGGGGCGGACGACGATGTCGATGAGTGAGCTGCGTGCCGAGACGGTCGACCTCGGCGGCAGCGACGAGCCCCTCGAGACGCTTCTAGCACGCGCGCCTGCCGACCTGGCGGGCGACAGGGACAAGCCGGGCGACGCGGCCCGCGGCCTCCCACTGCTGGGCCTCTATCTCCGCGACATCGCCAAGGTGCCGCTGCTCACCCCCGAGCAGGAGCAGGAGCTCGCGCGACGGGTGCAGGCCGGCGACGCCGATGCCGAGGGGCAGCTGATCGAGGCCAACCTCCGGCTCGTGGTGCGGGTGGCGCGCCGTTACCTGAACCGGGGGCTGTCGCTGCTGGACCTCATCGAGGAAGGCAACTTGGGCCTGCTGCACGCCGTCACGAAGTTCCAGCCCGGCCGCGGCACGCGCTTTTCCACCTATGCCGTCTGGTGGATACGCCAGGCGGTGGCTCGGGCCCTCGCAAATCAGGCGCGCATGATCAGGCTGCCCGTCCACATCGAGCTCCTCCTGGGCCAGTACATGAAGAAGAAGGCCGCGCTCACTCAGGACTTGGGCCGCGCGCCGACCACGGAAGAGATCGCCAAGGCTCTCGGTCAGCCGCTCGAGGAGATCCAGCACATCGAGCGGATGAGCCAGCGCCCGGTCTCTCTCGACGCGCCCATCGGGCAGGAGGGCGACGGCAAGCTCGAGGACCTCGTCAAGGATGCGGAGCCCTTGCCCGGCGCCGGGCTCGCCGCAGCGCTGAAAGCGCGCGAAGACCTGGCCGGCGTGCTCCGGGACCTGCCCGATACCGAGCGCAACGTGCTGGAGCTGCGCTTCGGGCTCGAAGGCGAGGAGCCGAGGACACTCGAAAGCATAGGGCGCCAGCTTGGGCTCACGCGGGAGCGGGTCCGCCAGATCGAGGCGGCGGCCCTCGGCCGGCTGCGGCGCCTCATGGCCGCCCGGGGCCTCGAGGCGGGGGACCTGTTCTGAGCGGTGCTAGAATAGTGCTGTTGCGATGGGGTTACTGACGCCCCCGTAGCTCAGGTGGATAGAGCAACAGTTTCCTAATGGCCTCCCTCGGGATTGCGCGTTTCGCTGATCTTCCACGATGTTGCGCGCAACCACGCTTCGCTCTTGTCCGTTCGTGTGCTGACCCTCGCAGGACAACCGTGGACAATCTTCTTGCCAAAGGGCGGTAGTCGCGCCAACCTCGGGGTGGTTCAGCCCATGGTTCAGCACAAGGACGCCCTGGAGGGGGGCCTTGACACGCCGATCCCCCGCACCCACAATCGCCTCCCGATGACACTCCTGGTAGCGCTGAAGGGTAGTGACGGTCTGGTGCTGGCGGCAGACAGCCGTGGCACGTTCGGGGACCCTCGCGGCGTGACAGCCCAGAACGATGCGCAGCAGAAGGCGCACATCCTAGCGCCCCATGTTGCCGTGCTGGCCGCTGGGTCGGGCGAAGTGGGGGCCTTGATCATCGACCTAGTGCGGCAGCAGGTCACCGCGCAGGGAACAGACGGTGCCACCGCCGTTCTCAACGTGCTACGTGACATGGCTCGAGCGCGATACCAGGAATGGTTTCCGTCCGTCCCGCCGATATTGCCCATGGCGATGGTACAGACCGGCCAGGTAGCCGTGCGTCCTGACCTGGCTTTTTTGCTCGGCGGTTACGAGCCCGATGGCACGCCGCGCCTGTTCGGGCTCGGGTCCTTCTTCGACTTTTCACCAATGCTGCATGACTACGGCTTCGCGCTCCAGGGGATCGCCCAATATGGCCTCTATCTGCTGAATCGGCTGTACGAGCCTGGGCGCACGATGCAAGAGCTGACTGCGTTGGCGATCTACGTCATCACGGAGACTGCCACCCAGGATGGGAAGGTCGGGGGGCCGGTGAATGTTATAGTGATAAGGCCTGGCAAAGAGGGTTGCCAAAGCCTGCCTCCCGAGGAGGTAGTAAAAACTCGGGCATCCAATGAGTCGCGATCGAAGGCTCTTCGGGATAGCTTCTATCAGAGGGAGGTCACCGCGTAATGGATACAATCCGTGGTCCCATTGCTCAGCTTGCGGCGGGGGGTGTGATCTACCAGGTCACTTTGGCCTCGGGCATGATCGTCACCAACCCGGCTGCTTTTGGAGAGCAGAAGCAGGCCTCGGTAGCTCCTGCGGTTGTGGTGTCGGAAAAGGGTGAGATCCTGTCAGTTCGCGCAGCTGCCAAGCCAACCAGCTAAATCTCCTGTCGAGCCGCCTCTGGCGAAGAGGCGGCTCGACCTTCGCTGTAGCCAGCACCCATGAGCGAGAGAAACCGTAGTCTGACCTCGTGGCTAGATCCCGGGGTTGCGCATCGAGTCCTAGTAGATCACGGCTTCCCTCTGGCCATCGTCGCCTTCTCCTTCTGGATGCGCTTCTGGTTCCGCACCCGCTGGGAATGCTTGGTGGTGCAGTAGGCCTGTCGCTTCGTCGCCACGAATGGCGTACCGCACGCCGGATCCTGGCAGGCCCTGAGGCGATCGCCGGCCTCGACGATGAGCTGGGCGATGCCGCTGAGGATCCCCACCATCTCGTCTCCATCAACGACGATCCGGAAGCCGCCTGCGCGTCGCTCAAGGACAGGCCGGCCAGATAGAGGCCATTGGCAATCCTTCCCGAGCACCGAGCGCAGCCCCTCGTGGATCTGGTCCCGGTAGCGCCGCAGGACGCCGGCCGCCATCGGCGAGACCGTCGTTTTCAACCCGACGCCGCGCGGCAGTGAGTGCGCGGCGATCATGCGCAGGTCGTCACCCTTCGCCTCGACCTCGCCTGAGGTCAGAAGATCGAGGTCGAGGCGAAGGAAGTCCATGATCCAACGCAGGCGCTGTTCCGGTGTCTCCCCGACCCGGCGCTGCACCGCGGCGACTAGAAACCGAGCCCCGCGAGGCGTGTTGAGGAGCTGAAGGCCGGTGGTCACACGCGCCCCGCCGCGCCTCGGTGATGCCGCCGGCCGCTTGGTGGCTGGTGGGCTAGCTCGACGACGTTTCCTCATGGCGTTGATCTCCTTTGGGGCTGGTACACAGTCAGGAGCATAACACGGCCACATAATCGTTACACAGAAATCAATTGCTATACGGTACCCGAGAGCATATATATCAAAGAGCGAGAAAGGAGACAGCCATGACCGCAAGCGACCTGAGGGCAGCGCGCGCGCGTCAACGAATCCCGATGTACAAGCTCGGGGCGATCGTCAGCGTACATCCTGGCCGGCTCGCCCTGATGCTCAACGAGCGGATCCCGCTCACGGAGGTAGTGGCGAAGCGTGTGGCCGCCGCGCTGGAAAACATGCAAGGGCCGAAAGGACTGCGGCTGCGGTGAGCCACGCGATCTGGGCCCGGGCAGCGCGCGGCCAGATCGAGGACGTTCTCTCGGCGACCGGCTGGACCTACTCCAGGCGGTTGAGCCTCTGGATCGACGCGCTGGTGATCCTCGAAGGGGCCGCCGCCGAATGATCGCGGCGCCCGAGCGATACGTGGTTCTGCGCTCGAGCGCCGCGCCACTCGGCGGGCGCTGCCCGGTGTGCCGCGGGGTGCTCGACGAAACCGGCTGTCGACTCGGCGAACAGCGGGTAAGCCGCGACCCCGCGCGCACCCACGGCGTGACGCGCATCGTCGAAGTGTTCTGCACGGGCGTCCCGGTCGGGCCTGTCGCGCCGTGTGCGTGCTGCACGGAGGTCTCATGATGGCGGCCGACTTCGCCCAGCTCGTCAAGGGCGCCCGGCGGCGCTCCGATGGCGAATGGTGGGACGCGAAGTGCCCCGCGCATGAGGACACCCACGCGAGCCTGAGCTTTGCCGACGGCGACAAGGGCCTCATCGTCAAGTGCCAGCGCGGCTGCCCGCTCGAGCAAGTGACGGCGGCGGCGGGCTGCTCCGTGGCGGATCTCTTTTCACGCAACGGGAACGGCCCCGCTGTCCACGACTTCACGGTCCTCACGACTTACGACTACCAGGACGCGGCCAGCACGCTCCGCTATCAGGTTGTGCGCCTCGACCCGAAGGATTTTCGCTGCCGCCGGCCCGATGGCGCGGACGGCTGGACCTGGAACATGCAGGGGGTGCGCCGGCTCCCGTATCGGCTGCCTGAGCTCGCCGGCCAGGCCCGTGTGTACGTGCCCGAGGGCGAGAAGGACGTGGACACCCTGCGCGCCGCGGGGCTCCCGGCGACCTGCAATGAGGGCGGGGCGAACAAGTGGCGGCCCGAGCATACCGCGGCGCTCGTAGCGGCGGGCGTGCGCGAGGTGGTGGTGGTGCCCGATCACGATGCGGTCGGCGCGGCGCACGGGCGCCTGGTGGCGCGGACCTGCCTCTCGGCCGGGCTCGCCGTGCGGATGCTCGAGCTGCCGGGCCTGCCTGACAAGGGCGACGTGAGCGACTGGCTCGCGGCGGCATGGCCCGAGGCCCAGCACACACCGACCGAGCTGGTCACGCTCGCGGACGCCGCCCCCACTGTCACAGCCGCGGACGTGACGGAGCCGGTACAGGAGCCGCGCGGCGGGCGGGTGCCCGATGGCCCAGTGCTTGTGCGCCTCGATACGGTCGCCCCCGAGCCGGTGGAGTGGCTGTGGGCCGGCCGCAGCGCCCGGGGCAAGCTCGGCCTGGTCGTGGGCGACCCCGGCGAAGGCAAGTCCCAGGTCGTGATCGATGCGCTCGCCCGCACCACGCGCGGTCTCCCCTGGCCGGACGGCGGGATCGCGCCGATGGGGAACGTCGTCCTGCTGGCGGCCGAGGACGGCCTGGCCGACACCGTGCGCCCGAGATTCGATCGGCAGGGCGGCGACCCCGCGCGCGTCTCGGTGCTCAAGGCCGTCCGCGTCGACGGACAGGAGTACCCGTTCACCCTGGAGCGCGACTTGCCAGCGCTCGAGGCCGCCATCCAGCAGAACCACGCGGTGGCGGTCGGGATTGATCCGATCTCGGCCTACCTCGGCACCCGCAACAGCTACAAGGACAGCGAGATCCGGGGGCTCCTGACACCGCTGGCCGCACTCGCCGAGCAATACGGTGTCGCCCTCATCGGCATCTTGCACTTGACCAAGGACGCCCAACGGCGCCTCCTGATGCGCGCCCAGGGGAGCATCGCCTTCGTCGCCCAGGCGCGCACCGTGCTCGCCGTCGGCAGTGATCCCGAGATCCCGGGGCGGCGGCTCCTCGTGCCCATCAAGAACAACCTCGGCCCGTTCCCGCCGGCGCTGGGCTTCCGGCTCGGCGACGAGGGGCTATGCTGGGAGCCAGGAGCCGTAGAAGGATCCGCCGAGCAGCTGCTGGCCGTGGATGAGCTTGGCTCGCGCACCGATCGGAAGGAGCGGGACGCCGCCGTCACTTTCCTGCGCGACACGCTCGCCGCCGGTATGATGACGTCGAAGGAACTGCAGGCGGACGCCGAGGCCAACGGCATCGCGCGCCGCACGCTCTGGCGAGCCAAGACCGACCTGAGCGTCGTCACCGAGCGCCACGGCCGAGCCTGGTACTGGATGCTCCCCCAGCGGGAACCCGCCCCATGACACCGCGTCGCGCGCCGGCCAAGTGTGCCACCGTGCCCCCATCTCTGCCATCGAGTCGCCACGCCGTGGCACAGATGGATGACCCCCGGCCTCGCGCGCGCGCGTATTGCACCGTTGGCACACTTGGCACACTTACCGTAAGTCTATGTAGTCTCTCGCTGTCTTCTATCTCTGCCACGTGGCACACATGGTTGGCACACATGACCATGGCACAGTTGAACCGCCTCATCTGTGCCATCTGTGCCATGTGTGCCATGTGTATACGCGCGCGCGAGGGGAGGCCTCACGGGCCTCGCGCCTCTCTACTCGGGGCCCCAGTCAATGACTGATCGGCCCCTCGCCGCTCCTCAGCTCGCCACCAAGGTCACGGGCGGGGAGATGCCCACCCCGTTCCTCGGGGCGTCGCAGCCCACCTACCTCCGGGCAGACCAGGTCGCCGAGCTGCTCCAGGTCAGCGAGAAGAGCGTGTACCGCTGGATGAAGGCGGACCCGACGATGCCGGCGCTGAAGATCGGCGGCACGGTGCGCTTCCCACGGGAGCGCCTCGAGCGGTGGTTGCGCGAGCGTGAACAGGGGACCCCGCGGCTCCGCCGAGTGCAGACGGCAGCGACCGCCGGTAAGGCTGCCTCGTGAGCGCCTCACCGCGCGCCGATGCGGACCGGGCGAGGCTCGCTGTGCCCGCCGCGGCGCGATCGCCACATGCCGTGGCCGGTCGGGCCATCATGTCTGTGCGCGGGGAAAAGGGTAACCGGGTTCAAAACTTCAGATCCCGCCCAGCAGTACCGCGGTGTTCCCTCGCGCACGCGCCGGCGTACCCGGTTCAACGAGAAATCCCAACATGACGGGCAAGCGTCCGCCGACGCCGCCGACGCACCTCCTGGCTGCCACCAAGGCGTGGTGGGCCTCGGTGATGGAGAATTTCGAGATGGAGCCGCACCATACGCGGCTCTTGACACTCGCCGCCGAAACGTGGGACCGCGCGCAGTCGGCACGTGCGGTGATCGCCAAGCGCGGCCCGTTTTATGACGATCGCTTCGGCGCGCCGAAGGCGCATCCGGCGGTGGCGGTCGAGCGTGATGCGAAGGTCCTCTTCGCCAGACTTTTGCGAGAATTGCGACTGGACATCGACGCGCCGGAGTCTCGGCCACCAGAAGGGGGGAAGCGCTAGATGCCTCGGCGGCAGCGGCGACTGAGGGCGCGGCGTGCGCCACTGAGCGCGGCGATGCGGGCCTTCCTGGAGCTCGGCCTAGGCGGCGTGATGGCGTCGCACAAGCGCACGCCCCTCGACGGCTACGCGGACGCGGTGTTTTTCGGCCGACCCGCGCTGCCCGCGGCCTGGCGCGAGCACGCGGCGCCGCTGCTTGAGGACTGGACCCGCGAGCATCCCGGCTCGCGCCCGTGGGCCTGGTGGCGATACGACGCGCCGGCGCCTCGCGCCTGCCTCGATGCCGCGGGCTACGTGGACCGCGGCGCGCGACCCGGCGATGGCGGCTGGATTTGGAAACAGGAGTTCGGTCTTCCGCCCCACCCGCAATCACGTCCGCCAGGTGGGGCGCCCGCGCGGATGGTCTTCGAGAGCCAAGCCGAGTTTTTGCGCCGGTGCGCGCTGCTCGTACCGGGCGAGCTGGCGCGGCTCAGCGCGGCGGACTTCAAGCCCGAGGTCGTCATGATCCCGGAGCTGGCCCCGCCGGTCCATCTCGGCTCTCGGCGCCCGCTGCCGGCGCCCGCGCTGGCGTCGACCAACGGCGCGCATCGGACGCCGCGATGACTGACGATCCCACGGTGCGCTGTGCGCAGGCGCGCTTGACGGGCCTGCAGGCCCTCGCCGTCGTCGGCGACATGGTGGTGGCCTTGAAGATCTTGCGTCCGCTGGCTCCGTCGCACGTGTCGCACGCCCTGCGCGGGCTCCTGGCTGCGGTCGACGAATTGGCCGGCGAACTCAGGCGAGCTCAACCGATCACGATGGCCATCACCCCGGAGGACTCTAGGCGATGACACGCACGACCACGCCCCTTCACGAGCCGCGCGTCGCGGGAATCGCGGCTCCCCACTGGGCCGAGACCATCGCGACGGCGCAGCGGGAAGCGGCGGCCGCCGAGGCGCAGCGTCAGGCCGCCGAGCTGGAGACCGCGGCCGCGGTCCGCCGTGTCTTCGAGCGCGATCGCGTGATCTTCCAGAATCTGCTCGCCGAGGAGATCCAGCGGGCGGCGACCGCCTTCCAGCGTGGCGGCGGGCCCATGCTCCGCGTCGTGGTCACCGCCGATCGCGTGTCGATCGGGTCCACGTTGCCTGGCGGTCCGGCCTTCGTGATCTTTACGCTCGTCGAGAACCCAGCGCCCGCCCTCGCCGTCGCCACCGGCGTCCCCGGCGGGCGGCAGTCGTGGCCGCTCTCCGAGTTCGTCCTCACACCCGACGGCACGCTTGCCGTGGTGTCCACGGACGGGCTGCACGGCCCCGAGGACCTGGTGCGCACTGCGCTCAAGCCATGGTTGCAGCAGCTCACTTTAGCGAATGAGGAGACGAACCGATGAGCGACAAGATCGTGGAGCGCTTCGCGCGGTCACCGCTCGGGCGGAAGCTCGAATCCGAGCAGCAGGCGGAAGATTTGGCCCAGCGGCGCGACTGGATGGCGCAACGGGTCCGGCTCCGTGCCGACGTCGAGCGCCAGCGGCCCCTCGTCGCCGACGCGCTGACGGCCGCGGAGGCGCGTGAGCGGGCCCTCGAGGCCGAGTTGCTCCTGGCGCACGCCGCCCGGCTCGAGGCGGCGCGCCGGGTGATGAGCGCCAGCCTCGCCTTCGAGGCGCAGGACGGCGGGCTGGTGCGCCAGCTGCGCGCGACCGCGGATCTCCGGATCAGGGAGTGCCGGTCGCGGTTGCTCGTTCGCGGAGAGGCCGCGCGCGCGGCGACCCGAGCGACCGGGCCGCACCCGGGGTTGCTCGATCGCGCCACCGGGACATATCCCGAATTCTGGAGCAGCAACGCCGCGGAAAATGCGCGCGTCATGCAGGCCGTCGGCGCGGCCTGCCTCCGCCTCGACGCCCTTGAGCTTGAGGCGCTGGACGATGCGGAGCTGCGCGGCCAGCTGGCGGCGATCGACGCGAGCGTCCCGACCGCGACGGACGCCGTGACGACGCCGCAGCGCCCCGATCTGACGCCCGGCGAGGCACGTGAGCTCGGCTGGCGGCTGCAGAAGGAACAGGAGGCTCGGCGATGACGTTCGATGAATACGTCGCCGAGATGAACGACCCGCGCCGCCCGCTGGGTCTGTGCGGCCCGCGCACCGCCGCCCAGGTCTACCGCATCAGCGCCGACCGTCGGCCCGCATCGGCCCTGCCGCCGGCGCCTCGCGCCCTTTCCGACAGCCCCGCAGCGTTCCGCCAGCAGCTCGCGCTGGCCGCGCGCCGGGCCGTTCCGGGTTCCCCGGAAGAATTTCGTCAGCAGCTCGCGGCGTCCGCTGCGCGCGGTCGTCGTGCGCCGCAGCAGCCCCTCGTCGCGCGGCCCCCGCTGCCGCGCACCGTGACCTGCCTGCGCTGCCTCGGCGCCGGGTTTCGTGAGTCGGCCGGGCGGTACCGCTGCCAGGGCTGCCGAGCGTGGCTCGATCAGCGCGGGGCGGTGGTTCTCTAACATGCGATTCCGACATACGGGCGCGGTGGTGTGATGACGGGGATCTGCCACCACTTCGACTCGCGGCGCGGCTTCGGAAAAGTCACCGGCGCCGATCGCCGGCAATACTTCGCCCACCGCGACGACCTCCTCGACGTGCTCGAGCTGACGATCGGGCAGCGGGTCGAGTTTACCCCGCTCGACACCGTCCGCGGCCCGCGCGCCGTCGACGTGCACCCGTGCGAGGCGGCGCCGCTCATTGTGCAGGCGATGTCCAAGGAGGCGAGCTGACATGGCTGCTCAAGATTTAATCATAACTATCAGTGCGCGTGATCAAGCCACCGAGGTCCTGAACAAAGTCCGCGGGGAGTTCGACAAGACCGCGGGCGGTAACGTCCACTTCGCCACGGGCATCAACGCGGTCCGCGAGTCCTTCGAAAAGCTCGGCGCCGTCATCCCCGGCCTGACGGGATCGTTCCGCGGCCTCGCGGGCACGATGACACAGTCGGTCGGCGGCGCCGCGACCGGGCTGGTCTCGATCCTCGCCTCCTACGGCATCGCGCTCAACCGCGTGTCGGACGAGCAATTGCGATTTGGACGGGCGTTGAATTCGCTCGACGTGGGCACCCTCCGCGGGGAACTCGCGCGCGTCAACAACGAGATGGACCGGATGTCGGACATCGGGAACCGGATCGGGAATCAGGCGGGGACCTGGACCGGCGCCGTCCAGAGCTTCCTGTCGCGGCTCCAGGCGCTCCCGCAGGCGGCCCAGGAGACGTTCTTCGGCGCTCCGACACCGGAGGCCCAGCGCGCGCAGGCGATGACGATGCTCGGCGGTCTCCTCGGCGTCCAGGAAGGCGCGAGGCAGACCGGGCTCATGGCTGGGATCGCGGGCACCCAGCAGCGTGCGCTCCTCTTCCAGCAGCAGCGGCGTGCGAACGAGGAGGACCTCGCCGGCTTCCGCGCGCTCCAAGGGCCGCTCGAAGCCGCCGACCGCCGGGAGCGGGACCTGGCCATGCAGGCCCTCCGCCAGGAGCAGGGGATTCGACGCGCGGCCGCGATCAAGGAAGGCCTGCCGACCGGGCCTCTTGAGGAAACGTTCCGGCTGGAACAGGAGGCGCGGAGCGGAGAGCTGGCCATCTCGCTGCAACGGCAGAAGCTGGCCCGTGAGGAACAGGGCAAGGCGCTGTCCGAGAAGCTGATCGACCAGCGCTTTACCCCGCTGGCCGCCGAACAGGAGGCCGCGCAGAAGACATTCGAGGAGGAGTTCGCCCTCACAGCCGAGCTGCAGCGGCAGGCGACGCAGAAGGCGGACCAGGCGCAAGAGGCGGCCGACGCGAGGCTCCGCAGCGCCCAGACGTTCGCGGACTTCGAGCGCGAGACCGCGGAGCAGCAGACGGCACTGGAGAAGGAGCTGGATGGGCAGCGGACGCGCGCCCAAGCGAGCCAGCTCGACGTGGCCGTGCGGCGGGCGGAGATCCTGCACCAGCAGGTCGGACTCACCGCCGACGAGCGCGCGCAGGCCCAGCTGGTCACGATCGAGGCCCAGCGACAGCTAGATCTCTCGCGGGCCCGGTCCGATTCGGAGCGGGAATTGGTCGAGCTGACGGCGCGCGTGCAGTCGCGCAACGTCTCGCAGCGCGAGAGTGAGCGCACCGATCCGACCGCCGGGATGCTGGCGGGCTTCACGGACATCGCGGAGCAGGTGGCGTCGGCCGGCGACCGGATGCGGTTGTCCGTGGTCGGGGCCTTCCACGACATCAACCGCGGCTTCTCGGACATCGTCGTGGCCGGGCTTACCGGGGAGATCGACAAGATCGGGGACATCGGCAAGCAGCTGGGCAAGCGCCTGCTGACGAGCTTCATCGAGCAGCTCAGCACAGGCCTGACCTCGCGGGTCTTCGCGGCCCTCGGCCAGGGGCTCGGGCTGGGTGGCCCGGGGCGCGTCTTCTCGGCGATCCCGCTGGTGGCGAGCCCCTTCGCGCTCGGCGGCGGCGGGGGCGGCGTGGCGATCACGGCGAGCGGGGCCGCGAGCGCGACAGCCGGCGGGACGCTCGGCGCGGGAGTCGGCGCCAGCGGGTTCATCGGGCAACGGGTGAGCACGGGTGTCAGTGCCGTGACCGGCTCGTCGGCGACCGGCTACATGACGGATCTCCTGGGGGCGGCCCGCCAGTTCGGGCAGGGCTTCTTCGGCCCGTCGGTCTCGGCTGGGAACATCGCCACGGCGTTCCAACTCGGCGGCTTCAACGCGGTGGCGGCCGTGCAGTCCGGGCAGGCCGTGATCGTGGCGACGGCGGCCGGTCCAGCCCTCGTGACGAACGCCGGAGACCTGGCGGCGGCGCTCGGGGCGGGGGTGGGCGAGGCCGGGGCCAGCGCGGCGGGCGTGGCTGGGGCCTCCGGGACGTTGGCCGGTGCGGGCGCGAGCGCGGCCACGATCGCTGGGGGCGTGGTGGCCGTGGCCGCGCTCGCCTACAGCGCGTATTCCGCCTATCAGACGGCCGACCCCTACGGCGGGGCCCTCAGCGGCGCGCTCTCCGGCGCGGTTTTGGGAAGCTACATTTCTCCCGGTTGGGGGACCTTGATCGGCGCGGTCGCCGGCGCGGCGATCGGCGGGGGTGCGGGCATGCTCGGCAAGGCGGAGCAGGAGTCCAAGCAGCGCAAGCAGGCCGAGATCACCCGCGTCTCGGATGCGGCCTCGGCGATCATCGGGCAAATCCGCGCGACCGCGTCGACGGAGCAGCTCTACGCCCTGCTGGCCGCCAATGGGTCGGGCAATAGCGGGGGCAGCAGCAGCGTCGCCATCGTCACCGGGGTGGTGATAGACGGGCGGCAGCTGTTGATCGGCACGAGCGCCGCCGTGTACGCGATCGCCACGCTGGAGCAGTTCGTCCAGGGCACGCTCGCCGGCACGTTCTTCTCCTCGATCCAGCAGGGGATCGCGCAGCACTTCAAGGACGACGCCAACCGGGCCATCGAACAAGCCGTCACCAGCAAAGTCCAGGAGCTGGCGGCGAGCGAGCAGGGCATTCTCTTCGGCTACGACGAGCAGTTCTCGACGGGGCTCCGCGGGGCGGCGGGGCGGATCACGCGGCAGACGATCCTGCCGCTGTCTCGCCTGGGGGAGGCGGCCGGTCAGGATCTCTTCGCCATCGGGAACACGCTCGACAATCTGACCGACGACCAGGCGCAGCGGATCCTGGAGAAGCTCGTCAAGGTCGACCGCGACCGGGACCTCCAGATTCTCCGCGTGGAGTCGGACTTCGGCGCCACCGTGACGATCGGGCATCTGACGGCCTGACAGAGGAGACGACCATGACGACGATGGTGATGATCCTGATGATGCTCCTCGTCCTTTTCGTCGCCTGGAGCGCCACGCGGCTCTGGAGGCTGCACCGCGCGGCCGCGGCGCAGTTCGACCTCAACCTGCGCCTGGGCGGCGAGGTGGCCAGGAGCCTGACGACGCTCTCGGAGCTCATCGATCGAGCTACGGGCGAGTCCCGGGAGGTGGCCGGGCGCCTCCGCGCCGAGGCCGATCGGGTGATCCTCGAGGCGCGCGGCGAGTCCGCGGCGCCCGAGCGGCCGTCCTGAAGGCATGAGCACGCCCATCCGGCCCGACGTGCATCGGCGCTTTCAGGCCGTCGTCCGTCGCGGGATCGCTCGGGCCGACCGCGAGCGGGTCGCGGAGCTGGCGGCACTCCGACCCGTGCGCCGGCAGACCGACGAGGCGCGGCGGTGGGGTGTCAGCATCGGCCCGCCCGGCGCCCGGCCCTCGACATGACGCCGTTCCGATCGGTGATCCACGGCACCTGCCTCGTGGGCGGCCGGCATCCCGTGGGCTCCAAGCTCGCCCGGGAATGCCCGGCTTTACGGCGCCAGGAGCGTGCGGGCCGCAGTGCCGGCGCCCATGGACAGGCCCGCGTGAATCGGGCGCCCCGGCTCGCCGCGCCGCCTCCCCCTGAGGGTGGGTAACCCCCTCCCCATGTCCTCGGCTGATTCCGCGTCCCAGCCCTGCCCCCCAGGCGTACGTACGCCCCTCTCGGGCATCGTGGTAGGCTCCCGGCCATGCCCGATCTGCGGGACGCGTGAGCTCCAGGGGCGGCAGACCGTCTGCAGCGGCAAGTGCCGCGTGGCCAGGTCCCGCCAGAAGCAGGCCGAGGCGCGGCGGGCCGGGGATCAGGGGCTCCGCGCCGCCCTCGAGCGGGTGGCCGAGGAGCTGGCGGGGATCATCGGACGGTTGCGGAACCCACTTGACACTAACTAGGAGTTAGTCTATCGTGTCTCCCAAGAGGCTACGTCAGGTGATCAAAAAGCTGCGGATGGAAAAGGGGCTCAGCCAGAAGGCGCTGGCAAAGCGCATCGGCGTGACGGACGCGTATATCACGATGCTCGAAACGGGCGTCAGGAAGAACCCCTCCCTCGCGGTGCTCCGTCGCCTCGCCAAGGCCCTCGGCGTGCCGGTGACGGAGCTGCTGGGGTGAACGAGCACGCTTTCGAGGAGATCGCATCAGCGCTGCCTCCGGGCCGCTACCGCGAAGTGCTCAGGCATGTGCTTACCCGACTTCCCGAAGGGTGGGACTACTACCGAACGCTGAGCGTTGAACTTTCGCCCGAGAAACCCGCGCGCGGTATTGCGAGCTCTCTCCGCGAGGAAGAATTAGAGACGGCCGCCGACGATCCGCCGATCGAGGGGCACAACGAGCAGGTGTGGACCGTGACGCTCTTCCAACCGTGGCTCGATGGCTTCTCTGATCTCTCCGTCATGTGGGTGATCGCTCACGAGCTGGGACACGTGGCGTCCGGGATGGCGTGTGGGAGCATGGCCCTCGGCGGCAAGCCCTACACGCGAGTCAGCGGCACGAACGACCACTACCGCGAAAAGACTCCAGAGGAGATCTCGGGCGGAGAGAAGGTGGCCGACGCTATTGCTCGAGCTTGGGGCTTCTGGCTCGAGGAAGAGACATTCGAGGCTGAGGCACTACGACTGAAGTAGAAACGCCCCGCGGCGGCGCGAACCGCCCGGGGCCATGGCCCATCACCCGAACGTGACGGAGGGGACGATGAGCGAGGTCAGTGTATCACCGGCCATCCGAGCGATGGAAGTCGGCGAACCGCAGCGGAAGTGGTACATCGTCCCGCGCGAGCTGCCCGTGCCGGCGCCGCTGCCCCAGGAAGAGATCCCAGACCCGGCGCCGCGCCCCGTCCTGGAGCCTGAGCCCGAGCACGTCGGCTGATGGCTGGCGAAGCCGCGAGACTCCCGCTCGAGGTCAGCGACGAACCCCTGGTCGGCTGGCGGTGCTGGTACGTGCTGCCGGGCGAGGGGCTCCTCCGGCCGATCTACAAGCGTGGCCTCGCCTGGAAGCCGCGCCAGGCGCACGAGGCCGTCTGTCCAGAGGAATCGCACGAGGTCCCCGCCGATGGCTGCAAGTGCGGGATCTGGGCGGTCTGCCATCCGATGCTGTTACAGGAGGTCGCCTGGGCCTTCGCGCCTCCGAGTGGAACCCCCAGGCTCCCCGGCGTCGTAGTGGTCGGCCAGGTCGCGCTGTGGGGGAAGATCGTCGAGCACGAGCGCGGCTGGCGCGCGTCTGCGGCCTACCCGCGCCACCTCTACGCGCTCACGGATGATCCGATGGTCGCCGAGACGCTCCGGGAGCGGTATGGCATTCCGGTCGAGTGGGGCGAGGAGGCGAATCGGCTCCGGCGGCTCCTGCCCCCGGCCACTACCGAGGAGGAGGAAGAAGAAGAGGAGGCCGCGCCAGCGCTTCGAGAGGTCCTGCTCGACGTCCTCCGTCACGGCCTGGCGCCGCAGGCGCTCGTTGATTTGGTGGGCGAGGCGCTAGACGACTGGCAAGACTTGGTGAAGCCGCCAGCAGCGCGACGGGAGGCGGCGCGCCGGGCACTTGGGGGCGTGACGTCGGACCGCCGGCAGGAGCGATTCAGCGCCTACATGGCCCACGCTGAGACCCGGGCGCTCGGGGGCGACAGTCTCGCCGCCCGCCGAGCGCTATGGGTCCGATTCGCCAAAGGGCAGCGGTGGGACGCGGACCAGCTGTGGAAGAAAATTCAGCCTGGGATCCAGTGGCGAGACGTACTCCTCGAGGACCTGGCCCGAGGCGTCTCCGCGGGTCCCATACACAAGGGTCGACCCTACGCGGCAGGGACACTCTACGCCAAGCGCAAGGCGCTCGAGCGCCTCGATGCCGAGATCCTCGCGTTCGTCCCCCACGTTGAGGCCCTCGCGGGTGTCACCATTCCGACCTACCGCGAGTGGCGCCTGATCGCACGGGGGATCATCGCGCGCCCGGCCGTCCCGGGACCGTCGGTGGGGGAGCAGCGTCTCTGGCATCAGCACGCCATGCGCCGAGAGGCACGTCTGGCCGAACAGGAGCGTCTGCTGCGCCTCGCGCGGCAGACGATAGCCAGCGCGCAGGGGGCCCTGGAGGCCGAGCGTGCGGCAACCAAGCAGGCTGTCGACGAGAGCCACGCGACACTTGAGGCCGAGCGGGCGGCGCTGCGCGAGGACGTGATCGCTGGGGTCGCGCGAGACCGCGCGGAGCTGCTCGAAGAGGTCGGCGAGCTGGAGCGGCGACGACGGGCGGCGCTCGCCCTGCTGCCCGGCGGCTGGCCCCCGCCGGCGCGCCCGGATCCCATGAGCCGGGCTCTCCGAGCGGTCGCCGCGCACCCAGCCCTTGCCAGCCGCCTCAGAGAGCTGGGCATTACTCAGGCGCAAATCGCCCAGCTCGCCGGCTTCAGTCGCGCCTCGGTGTGTCACGTCCTCGCTGGACGCCAGAAGAACGAGCGGGTTCTAGAAACGGCGCGGGCCATGATTGGGGCCGCGGAGGCTCGCGCGAAGGGAAGCGCGCCTGCGCCGCCAGCCGAAGCGGTTTCTCTCGCGGGGGCCGCGCCGGCTCCCTCGCCGCGCGACGAGCTGGCCCGCGAACGAGCCGAGCTCGACGAGTTGACACGCTCGGCCGCCGCGGATCGCGCGAAAATCACAAAGGAGCGTCGAGAACTAGAGCAGGCCCGGCAACGGGCGGAGAGCGAGCACACGCAGCGCACCCGAGCCACGGCGATCGAGGAGTCGAGTCGTGTGGCCGTCTGGCTGCCTCCGAGGCTGAAAGCCGCCGGGATCAGCCAGACACGCATCGCCCAAGCCGCCGGAGTCGGAGTCTCAGCTGTCTGCCGCGTCCTCGGGGGACACGGGACGAGCGTCCGCGTCGTCGCTGTGGCCAACCGACTGCTCGCCCAGGCAGAGGCGCGAGCGCGAGCGCGGAAGACGGCTCGGCGAAAGGCGAGAGCATGAAGACCGCCTGGCTCCGCCGGCAGCTCGAGGGGCTCACCCCGACGCCGGACGATCAGGCCCCGCGGTGACCGCCACGGCGGAGGACCTGGTGGACGGGATCGCGGCCGTCGCGGAGCGGCTGCAGGACTTGCCCGGCCGGATCTCCGGGTTGGTGATCGGCGTCCAGCGCTTGCAAGGGCCGCGCGTCGATCCTCATAGCCCGCGCCGTCGTGAAGCCTTCCGCGCCGAGGCTCACGCGCTCGTCGACGAGAGCTGGGCCCTCACCGTCGAGATTGGCCGCCTCCTCGAGACGGCGCGGACGCTGCAGCCCGGGCCGCGTCTGATGATTGACCGCTGGCGACGCGACACGCCGCCGGCGCTCCCCCCAGCGTCGGCGATCGCCGGCCGCCCGGTGCGGGGGCCGAGGATCGGCCGGCAGCTCGAGGGGCTGGACGGGGGGAAGCGATGATCGCGCACACGGACATTGCGGCCGGAGTCTCGGAGGTCGGCGAGTATCTCCGCCACGAGTTCCCCGCGGCCGCCACGATCACGTCCACGCGCCTCGCGGACGACGAGGGCGTGCTGTTCACGGTCCCCGCCGCCGGGCAGAAGCATCGCCTGATCGTGTCGCTGCTCGTGCTGCGCGAGCGGACGAGGCTCTCCTTGCGGGCCGAGCGCGTCGGCCGGGCGCTGCGCAAGGCGGGCCCGCAGCCTGTGGTGCTGACGTGCAACGTGATCTCGGGCCACTCGCGGACCCGGATTCAGGATGGCGATTGGCCAGCCTGGCTCCGCCGGCAGAGCGGGGGGCTGGGCCAGTGAATCAGGACTCCACGGAGCGTCGACGGATCGCAGCCCGGCACTACATGGCAATCGTGCCCATGCTGGAGGACATGATCCGGGGGATTGTGGCGCAGCTGCCCGGTCTCCCAGACACGAAGAAGTCTCAATTGGCCCTGACCCTCCGGGGCCGCGGGGAGGACCTCGAGCGGGGCATCATCGAGGTCCTCGTGCGACAGTACACCGTTGCGGAGATTGAGGCCCAAACGCGGTGGCAGTCATCCCCGGAAGGGCGTTCGATCATGAGCAAGATGGCAGCGTACACGGTCGACATAGGCGTTCACGTTCAGCCGATCCTCCAGGCGGTGATCGATGAGTTTCTCAAGCCGTGATCCCTTGGAAAGGGGCGCCGCGATGATCGCCGCCCTCTACGCTCGCAAGTCCACGACCGAAAGGAGGCCCTGATGGCCACCGTCCAGAAACGCACCTGGCTCAGTCGCGGCGCCACCGGTCACAAGGTCCGCAAGGTCGCCTGGGGCTACACGCTCCAGGTCCACGGCAAGCAGGAGCGGTGCTTCCGCGCGGAGTGGACGCGCGAGGCCGCGCAGGATGAGCTCGCCAAGCGGCTGCTCGAGCGGGACACGCCGGCGGCACCCGCCGCGCCCAAGACCCTCGCGGAGGTCTCTGAGGAATACCTCGCCTTCAAGCGGGGGAAGGGGAAGCGCTCGATCCACGAGGACGAGAAGATCCTCGCGAAGCTCAAGGCACGGCTCGGCGCCGACACGCCGCTGCCCGAGATCTCGGCGCAGCGGATCGCCCAGTACGACCGCGCCCGCATAAGCGAGATCTCGAAGCTCGGCCGCTCGGTCACGCCGTCTACGGTCAACCGCGAGCTGGCCGTGCTCCGGCACCTGCTCCGGCTGGCCGAGGAGTGGGGCTACGTCGAGAAGGTGCCGCGGATTCGCTTGGCGCCAGAGCCGCAGGGCCGCCTGCGCTTCCTCTCCGAGGATGAGCTCGTGCGCCTCCTGGCCGCGTGTGAGGCGAAGGCCAGCAAGAGCCCGGTCTTGCTGCCCGCCGTTACCGTGGCCGTCAATACGGGGATGCGGAAAGGCGAGATTCTGGGCCTCGCGTGGGAGCGGGTGGACTTCGCCCGCGGGGTGCTCCGCCTCGAGCAGACCAAGAGCGGGCGCCGGCGCGAGATCCCCATGAACCAGGCCGTTGACGAGGTGCTGTCCCGGCTGGCAGGGCCCAAGGTCGAGGGCCCCGTGTTCCGCAAGGCAGACGGCAGCGAGTGGGGGAGTATCCGCACGGCCTTTGAGGGGGCGTTGCGGGAGGCCAAAGTCGAGGCGTTCAGGTTCCACGACCTCCGGCATACCTTCGCCAGCCACTTCATGATGTCGACGGGCGACCTGCCGGCGCTCCAGAAGATCCTCGGGCACGCAACCCTGGCGATGACGATGCGCTACGCCCACCTGGCCGAGGGCCACGTCAGAGCGGCGATCAACGCGCTCAGGTTCAGCACAAAATCAGCACACGGTGGTAGAATCAGCGGCGAGTGCGCTGTAAGTACCGATGCCCCCGTAGCTCAGGTGGATAGAGCAACAGTTTCCTAAACTGTGGGCCGGGTGTTCGAGTCACCCCGGGGGCACCACCGAATAAACACCGGAGAGCAGGCGCCCGTAGGTGGCCTGCCCTCTGAGTTTGTAGCCTCGTCCGTCCGCATCCTCAAAGGGCTCGAAGATCAGGCGGCCGACCAGGAGCTTCCGGAGGATCTGCCGGGCCTGGATCGGCTGCCGCTCGAGGAGCCCCTGCCAGTCCGCCAGCCGCGCGCCGAGGTCCTCCTGGAGCGCGAGAGGATCTACCCCTGCCGTGAATCGCGTCAGCCCGTCCAGGTGCTCGAGCTGCGCCTGCACGTCCGCCCGTTCGCGCTCCCGGGCCCGGATGGCCTCATGGACGGAGGCTGGGGGCGCCCCGCCGGCCAGGGCGTTGGTCAGGTGGACAAGCTCGGCGTTGAGCTGCCGGAGTCGAGCCTCCATGCCCTCGCGGCGCGCGAGCGCGGGCACGCCCTCAGCCTGCCAGGCGGCGAGCGTGTCCTCAAGCGTCCCCGTGACCATCGCGGGCGTCAGCACGTCGCGGCTGAGCGCGTCGAGCAGGAGCCGGTTGGCCTCGTCCATCGGCATCGTGAGATTGTTCGGGCAGCCCCCGTCGCCGCGGCTCCGATGGTGGAAGCAGCCGTAGTAGGTGCGCACGTGGCGGCCGTGCGTCCGCGTGGTCGCGCAGATGCTTCCGCCGCACTCATGGCAGATAGAGAGCCCGGTGAGCAGGTAGGGCGACTCGCGGGAGCCCTCGGGCCGGCCGATGAGCTTGCCGCCCGCCATGCGGAGATACGCGGCCTGCTTCTGCTCGAGGGCGGCGTGCGCGGCCTGCCACAGGGGCTCGGGCACGATGCGAAGCGCGGGCGCGTCGAGCACCAGCCACTCGGACTCCGGGCGCGCGCGCTTCCCCCGCGTCCCGCCCCGGTGCACCCGCTGCATCTTGTTCCACACGACGCGGCCGTGGTAGAGCTCGCGGTGGAGCATCTCGCGGATCGCCGAGGGTGCCCACCCGCGGCCCTTGCCTTTGGGCTTGGCGATCCCCTCGCCAGTCAGCGCCTTGGCGATGCGGACGAGGCCCCACCCATCCGCGCAGAGCTGGAAGATCCGGCGAAGGACCTCGGCCTGGGGTGCGTTGATCTGCCGGATCACGTGGGCGCGGCGGGGCTTGCCATCCCGGCCCGGGGTAGGGGAGAGGACCTCGACGTTGTCGTAGCCGAAGACCATCCCGCCGGGGACCTGGCCGCGCTCGAATACTCCCGTCAGCTTGTCATGGGTCCGCTGGCTGGCCTTCTCCCGCTCCATTTCGGCGGCGAAGTTGGTCAGGGAGAGCATGACCTTGTCCATGGCCGAGCCAAGCGTCCGCTCGCGGTCCTCGAGGTAGAAGAACACACGCACGCCGGCGTCGGTGATCTGCTTGAGCGCGTAGGCCGTCTCGATCTGCTCGCGTCCGAGGCGCGACTCCTCGGACATGATGAGCACCTGGAAGGGCGGGCGCGGCTTGAGCGCGTTCATGAGGCGCAGGAAGCCCGGGCGCTTGACGAACTCCGCCCCGGAGATCCCGTCGTCGGCGTGGACGTGCTCCGCGGCGACGGTCCAGCCCTTCGCCTGCGCGTAGGCCGTGGCGCGCTCAATCTGCCGCGTGACGGACTTCTCCTCGTCGGGCAGGTTCTGGTCCGTGGACTTGCGAGCGTAAATGGCGGCGATCATGGGACTTCCTCCACGGAGACCACGAGCCCGGCGGGCAGCGCTTCAAAGATCACCCGCTCGTCCGCGTAGTCGACGGCGACCGCGACTGTCTCGGCTTCCGCTGGGAGCACGATATCGTCTCGCTTCGCGCGAGAGAGAGCCAGCGCGAGGGATCGCACATCGCGGGGGGCACTCGGGTTGCTGGCGAGGTCCTCAAGTTTTGCCAGAAGCCAGCGGGCCGGGACAATGATCTCCCCTTGCGGCGTCCGGCCGAACGTGACCGGCGACCGCTTCCGTTGCAAAGTGGCCCCGTCATGCTCCTCCGCGATCGCGGGAAGGGTAAACAGCAGCTTGAACCCGGCGCCCGCGGAGGCGCCCGGCAGCAAGATGCAGGCCCCTGCGCGGACGTCACCATTCGCTGTCATCAGCCCTTGCGCCTTGAAGACGCGCATGACGGCATTCGCGTTCGCTTCCGCATTGGCCTGCGGGTCGTCGCCAACGTCGATCAACCCGTACTCGTTCATGACCTCCATCACCTGCGCCGCCATCATCGCGGAGATTGTCTCCGTGCAGGGGATCATCCGTCTCGCCGTTGGCATCATCCTTTCTCCTTCCCCAGCCCCTCGAGCTGGCGCCGCAACCAATCCTCCCCCCGGAGTGCCGGCGTGGCCGCCTCGGGGGTCGGCACGAGCACCACCACCACAGGCACGACCAGCACCGACGCGCCCCGACGCGATCCGAGCGAGAGGAGCAGGGAGACAATCCAGAGGGCGAGCAGGAGCGTTTCCATCACGCGCCGCTTCCTGCCCGCGCCATGATCTGCCGACGGCGCTGGCGGACCGCGGCCCCTCCCTGAATCACCTGCTCAAGCATGGCGGCGCTGACCCGCACCATGGTCCGAGACCGCACGACGACGGCCGCGTTGAAGGGTTCTCGACGAAGCCATCTCTTCATCGTGGCCGGCGCCACGTGCACCCGGTCGGCCGCTTGCTCGATGGTCAAGGAACGATCGGGCGGGGCGACGGCTGGGGCATCTGACGCAGTCGCGACTTCGGCGCTGAGCTGTGTCTGGACCGCTGCGAGCTCGATGAGGAGCGCGCCCAACGCAGGCCGCGTCAGCCCCTTGGCCCGGCTCGCGTCTGCAACGACCTCCGCGAGGCTTGGGATCGCGATCACCGCGCCCACGTCGCGCGCCCCCATCACGCGGCCCTCCGCCTGTCGGTCCGCGCATGCGGCTTGAGGGCCGGCGTTGGAGCGATCGGCGGCTGCTGCGTTTGCAGGTCGAGGCCCGTTTCAAGTTCTCTGCTCATGCGGATGGCCACGGGGAAGAGCTCGCAGAGCAGCGCGTACGGGAGGTCCTCATGATGGGCCTTGAGCCGATCGAGCAGGTCGCCCTCGACGTCGGTGGCCTCCTGGAGCGTCACAAGTACCGCCGTGAGTCGCTGGGCGAGGCAGGAGAGGTCCCCCGGGTCCGGCGGGGCTTCGGTCTTCGCCCGCGCCGCCATCACGCCACCACCTTCCGGGCACGCGAGACTGGCCGGTGCCGGAGCCGCCGCCGGGCGAAGTTCCAGAGTTTCAGCAGCTCGGGCGTCAGGAAGCCCGCGTCCAGGGCCGCCGTCTCGAATGCCGCCCGTTTGTTGCTCCTGGCGGCGCGCATGGCTCTCGCCCAAGCTCGGGGCTCCGGGATCTTGGGAAAGGGCACCCCGGCAACCACGGACCGATGGCGGGCACCGCGAGGGAAGAGGATCACCCGTGGGTGGTCGCGATCGACCATCAGGCTTATCCGCGGGAGGCCAGTCGCCCCCGTGAGGAACACGGCCGGCGTATCGCCGGGCCCGATGTGGACCCGCAGGCGTTGCCTGCCCTTCGCGTCGTTGAATTTCACCACCGGCCCGGCCGCCTCGAGCATCACCTCCAGGCGGGCGCCGTCGCTTCCGGGATGAAAGAAGACCAAACCGGGGCACCCGTTGTCGTTGGTCGTCAGTGCCGCGAGGCGCTGCCCGTCGGCGTTGATGAGGTTGAAGCACGTAGCCGTGATCGTCCCGGTGTCAACCTTTCCGGCGACCACGGCGGGAAACACGTTGGGCTTGAGCTTGTCGATCGCATCCATGAACTTTTCGTCGCTGAGTCGCTTCGGGGCTGCTAAGATCGGGGTGCTCATTCGCTCCTCCTTCGTCGGGTGTGGGTGATGGGCCGTCGCCCCGGACGTCGCTAGACGTCGCGGGGCGTTTCTACTTCTATTCTCGTGCGAGCCCGGAAATAGACTTCCAGGCGTCGAGCGTCTGGGTGATCGACGCCCGCTCGACCTGCTCCGCCGCCACATAGCGCGCCCACTGCACGGGGTCCAGCTCCGCCCGCAGGGCGTCGCGCACCCGCCCGCGGAGGATGTTCGGATTCAGCGCATCCAACTCCCAACACCAGGACCCGAAGGTCTCCGCGAACCACGGATAGCGGGGGTCGTTCGCCTTGTCCTCGGCCGGGAACCCCAAGTCCTCCCCGAGCGCCTCGGTGTCCTCGATGGTGAGCGCGATGCGTCTGACGTCCACCCCCCACTCGGCCGCGTAGAAGTCCACGGCGTCCTGGTCCCAGGCGTCCTTGTCGGCGCGATCGGTGCTCAGGTAGCGGAGCAGCCGCCGCGGGAGGTCTTGGTCCGACATTCCCCGGCCCGAGGGATCGTGATCCCCGAGATAGAGCAGGAGCAGGGGCTTGTCCCCAGCGGTGCGCGCATCCGCGAGTTCTTTGACCCGGGTGGCGCTGGCGTAGCCGCCGACGGGCAGGAACTCCACCTCGAACTCCTCGAGGACCGGGGCGAGGGTGCCGCGGACGGTCCCCTTCTCGCTCACCACCATGATGCGCGTGGGCTGGCCGTCCCATTTGTTCCGCCGGTAGGCCGCTTGGACCGACCGCGCGAAGGCCGCGGGATCCTGCCAGGCTGCGACGGACTCGATCGCGCGTCCCTCCTGCACGATCCACTCCCACGGGATCTCGCCTTCCTCGCGCGCCCGTGTCAGGAGCGCGCCCACCCGATTCGTGCTGGCCTTGTCCATCCCCGGGATGGCCCCGCGCACAAAGAGCTGGTAGCAGACGGCGCGGACACTGGCCGGCTGGATCTGCTCCAGGATCTCGTGGGCCAGCAGCACCAGATCGAGGCTCTTCTCCGCCCGGCCGCGGCCCATTAGCCCAGTAACTCCGTCACCGGCACGCCGAGCGCCTTGGCGAGGCGGCGAAGGACGTCGAGGGAGGGGTTCTTCCGCACCCCCATCTCGAGCTGCGCGACATAGCCCGCCGTGACCTTGGCCTTCGTGGCCAGGTCGCGCTGCGTCAGGCCCTTCGCCTCTCGGAGTGTCTGGATCACGCGGCTCAGTCTCTTAGGGGACATGCTAGCCCTCAGTAAGCAGAGTTGTCAAGCGCTCTCTTTGAGCTCGCCCAGCCCCTCACCCGAGCACCTGGTAGCGCCGCGCCACGGCCTCGACGGCGCCGACGTCGACCTGGCGCTCCACCACCAGGAGATCGAGCATCTTGCCCTGGATGAGCACGGGCGCCGCGGCAACGGCCTGGCGGACGGCGGCGATCCGGGCCCGCGCCGATTGTGCCTCCTCGCGGCGGAGGGCGATGGTCACGGGATCATGCGCCGCGCAAAAAGGCAGGCCGGGCATCGGCCACGCCGCGCAGCGTCGGGACGTACCGTTCCGACCGAGCACGGCGGCGCACTGCCGCGTTGGGTCCGCGTCCTGGTGCGCGTGGCAGCGGATCTCGGCGCCCTCGAGGCGGTGGTTGCAGGGGGAGCCGAACGGTTTTGGGGCTGGGCAGGTTCGATGGACCGGGTGTCGCGTTGCCATGCAGGCCTCCGGGCGTGTTCGGACGATTGACTCCTCGATCGTCGACGGGCCGGACGATAGCACAGCCGGGCGCCTAGTCCGTCGCCGGTCGCGCCTGCTTGCGCTGCGCTTCACGCTGCTGATATTCGGGATGCCGGCGGCGGAAGCGGGCGTAGCGCGACGGCTCCTGGGTCGCCGGCCGCCCCGGTTTCAGGCGCCGGTGGGCGAGCGCGCCTTCGGGGTGGTCCTCAACGTTGCGGAATCCGCTCGCCAACCCCTCGGGATGCAAGGGTTTTGGCGAGGCCATTTCGAGCGACCCGCTACTACCCCCTTGCCCCCCCTGTCCGCGACGCCCCTGACGGCGCAAAACGGGACATTCGGCGGCGAGCCTGGAGCCCGCGGGATGCCGCCCGCCGACGAGACAGGCGCCGTGCAGCACCGACCGGAATGGCGTCATATCGGGGAGCCGGGCCCGGGACTGGCGCCCACGGCGGGCAGGGGCGGGCTGGCCGGCTCCGTCGCGGGGAGCGGCGTGGCGAACTGGCGCAAGACGGCGATCCCCGCCGAGGCGGTCGCGGTCATTTCACGAAGGAGCGCCAAGATCACATGGGCGCCCGCCGCGGGCAGTTGTGCCGGCTCGAGCGCGGTCCAGATGTTGTACAGCGGCCCGAACGCGACCTGGACGAGCGTCGCCCGCCAGGCCTCGGATTCGGCCGGGAGCGGCGCGGGCTGGGCGAGCTGCAACGCGATGGCGCCGTTGACCGTGGCGACCGCGCGCGCGGCTTCGGCCATCAGCGCGACCAGCAGCGCGCGCGGGAGTTCGGCCGGCGTCGGGACAGGGTCAATCATGGGTCTCTCCTCGCCGCAGAACGCGAACGGCTCCGGGCGGATGAGGATGTTGAGGGTGCGGTCCTGGCGGATCGGCTGCTTTCAAATCCTGCCCACGGGCAGCTTTTGCCTCCTTCCTGGGGAACGCTCTGCGTCGGCCCGCTGCCATAGCTGATGCTCGGATAGAACGCCGTGGCAATCGCCATCTCAGCCCGCCATCGCGAGGCCCGTGGCCCCGGTCATCGAGAGACTGACGATCTCGTCCGTCGCGGGATCGCGGTAGAGGATGTTGAGGTTCAAGTCCCGGTCGAGCTTCGCCAGATCCTTCAGGAACCCGATCTTCTCCGCCACCGCGAGACCCACCAGCGACGGTCCTTCGATGGAGAACTCCTGCCCGGCGAAGGCCGCCGCCCGATCGCCGCGGAACTTCGTTACGCGGGTCACGCCGCCGCCGAAGGGCAGGGGTTGGGCGAGCACATCGGAGGTCGAGATCTCGATTTGCGAGATCCGCTGGGCCGCCTGGTTCAACTGCGTGATCTTGCTCCGGACGGCGGCCTCGAGGCTCTGATTCGGCCCGCTGAGATGCGCCGGATTGACGCCGGCCTGGATGACGGCCACGTAGCTGGTCGGACCGAACCGCGCGAACTCCTCGACCGTCGCCACGGGATAGGTCGCATTCGGACGCCCGACGAACAGCGCCTCCCCCACGCGCGGCTGCCCGCTGGCATACACCAGCGAGACAATGGCGACGCCCGAAGTCCCGCCGACCGCCCCTGAGTTGTGCGTCGTGAGCAGGTCGAAGAGCTCCTGGATGCTCGTGGTCGCTCCGACGGCGCCGCCGAGCCCCGACGCCGCGCCGACCGCCCGATCGATCTCGGCCTGCTTGCGCGCCTTATTGACGGCCGGATCCTCTTTCCCGAGCGCCGCCGCGCCGCCGCCGAGGAGACCGCCCGCGACGGCCCCGACCGCCGTGCCGTAAGGTGGGAAATATGAGCCGATAATGGCCCCGCTGATCGCGCCCGACACGAAGCCCGAGGCAATGCTCTGCGCCGTCGGGGGATTCGACAGCCCGCTGTACACCGTGAAAGCGAGCGCGGCCACCGCCGCGGCAGCCCCGAGCGCGGTGCCGATCGTGGCCCCCGCGCCCGTGGTGGCGGCTGAGATCTCCGCGCCCGAGGCCCCGAGCGCTTGCAGCTCTGCAGCCGTGGCCCCCGCACTGAACGATGGGGCGAGCGTGCTGGCCCCGAAGAGCGAGGGCGCAATCGAGGACAGCGGCGTGTTGAGAAACGCCCGGATCGCATCACTGGTGCTGCCAAAGAGGCTGAGGGCGCCGCCGGCACTCGCGCCGACACCCGCGCCCGCGCCCCCAGCACCCCCGGTCGCCACGCTCCCCGCGACACTGGCCCCGCCCGCGCTCCCGGCCGAGACCGGGACCAGCACGGTCTGGCCGCCCCCCGCGGCGACGGACTGAAAGAGCTGGCCCTCGATCTGGACGATGCCCCCCGCGCTCATGCCACCGCCGAGGACCCCGAGCCCACGGATGAAGGTCTGCCCGCCCCCAGGTCCACCGCCGAGCGCGCGGAGGAGTGGCGCCGTCATCATTTGCCCGAGGGCGTCCGTCACGCTCCGGAGCAGCGCGGCGGAGAAGCTGTTCGCGACGGCGCTGAGATCCTTGAACCGGCCGGTCATGACATTGAAGAACTGATCGGAAAACGCACGCGACATGTTGCCAGCCGTCTGCTGCGCGAAGCTCGACATGATCGCGCCCGAGCGCTCGGCCTCGTCGGCCGCGGTGCGGAAGCCGGCGGCCAGGCCCATCAGCGGATCGCTCTGCTCGAGGCCAACCCGGACGCGTTCTGTCGTGCGGGCCGCCGCCTCGAGGGTGGCGAGCTCCTGCTTGTCGACGTCGAGGCCCGCCTGCTGCAGCTTGAGGCGGGCCTCGCCGGCGATCGCGGACAGGTCGAGCGATAGCCGCTGCTTATCGCTGAGATCCCCCTGCTCCCGCATGACGTTCAGGCGGGCCTGCTCGATCGTGAAGAGCCGCTCGGCCTCGGCCGCGCGCCGCTTCGCCCCCAGCGCCGAGTCTTCCGGGCTCACGCCGGCCGTGGCCTGCTCCATCGAGCCCCCGGCGGCGACGGCCGTCTGCAGCTCAGCGGCAAAGCGCCCCATCGTGAAGCGGCGCTGCTGCTCGCTCGTGGCCTCGAGGGCGCTCACGCCTCGGATGTTGACCGTCTCGAGGTCCTTGGCCAAACGCCGGCGGATCATCCCGATCTCCGCCGGGGAGGCGTGGCGGGCTTCGGCCGCGCCGATCGCCGTCTTGGCCTTGATATTCAAGAGATCCTCTTCGCGGTCGAACTGCTCTCCGAGCGCGTCGTTGATGAGCTTCATGACGCGGAGGTAGTCCGTCTCGGCGCCGAGGGACTCGGCGCGGCCGAGTTGCACCGCGCGGAGCTGGACCCAGGCCTGCGCCTGCTGGAGCAACGCCTCCGTGACACTTTGCGTCCGGGCGAGCGGGAGATTCTGTTCCGTCGCCGCGGCCGCCGCTTGGAGATCCTGCATCGCGGAGCGCGTGATCCCCAGCGCGTCCGAGAGGTCGCCCAAGGCATTGCCGAGCGACCCGACGAAGGTCTTCGCCCGTTCGGCCCTAGCTTCCAGCGCGACCGAGGCGGCCAGCATCGCGCTCTGCGTCGACGCAAGGTCAAAGCTCTTGACCGCGATGTTCAGCCTGGCCTGCGCCTCCGCGGCATTCGTCACCGAGTCGAAGTACGTCTTGAGCGCCACCGCGCCCACCACGGCGACCGCGGTTACCCCCGCGAGCGCCGCGCCCATCGAACCCGCGCCACGCGCGACCAGCCCGAGATTGCCGACCATGGTCCCGAGCATCGGATTCAGCGAGGAGCCGACGTCCGCGGCGAGGGCACGCGTCACCCGCGAGACCTGGTTGAAGCCCTCCCCCATGCTCTTCGAGGCCGTGGCGACCGTGTCCTGCATCGTCTTCGTGGCGGCCCGGACCTTCTCGAACTCGGGCCCGGTCGTGTTGATCGCGGTCAGGTTGATCAAAATTTCGTTTCCGGCCATCAGTCGGTTCTCCTTGTTTGGAACATCAGTCGCGATCCGCGGCCCGCCCACCCAGCATGCTCGTCACGACACGCCGGGCGAACAGGCCGCAGTTCCTGGCCGTCGCGGACCGGCCACACGGCGTGGTGAACGTCACGCCGATCTCCCGAGCGCGATGCGCGTGAGTGATGCCACGCGCGTCGCGCGCATCAGTAGTCTCCGCCTTCGGGAATGACGCGGAATTCCGTGACGAGCGGGCGGAGGCGTGGCTCGGTCCGCTCGTAGCGGACCCGCGCCGTGCCGCGGTTCTCGCGCGCGGGGCTGGGTGCTAGCCGCGGCGCGGGGCGCGGCAGGGGCGTGAGCTTCGGGGGCACCGGGCATGCGAGACCGGCCGCCTCCGCGACGTCGGACTGGAGCAAACAGCCGCCGCCGATCGGCGTCTGGACGACGTCGAGCGAAATCAGGTCCGTGAAGAGGAGGAGCGGCTCGCCCCCGTTACGAGGGACGATCGCGGTGCGTCCTCGCGGGGAGAGCCCGAACGTCTCCATGAGCCGGCCGTCGCGCTCCGCGGCGAGGAAGAATTCATCGAAGGACAGCTGATTGATCGACAGGAGACCATAGGCGCCATCCGAGAGGAGACGCGCGCCGAGGACGGAGCCGATGATGGCCGCCGGATCGCGGTCGGCCGCCATCCTCGCGCCCACGTAGGGATGCTCGAGCTTCCCATCGACCCAGTGGACAGACACGGGTGTGCCGGGGAGCTGACGTATCAGGTCCGCGAGCGTCGGCCGTCCGACTAACACGCCGTCGGCCGTGCGCGCGCCCAACGCGAGGAACCGCGCGGTCCACGTGCTCACGATGCGGTCCCGCGCGCGAACCGCCGCTTGAGATTGCCGAGCGGATCGGCGCCGCGGGCGGGCCGCGGCCGCCAGGCGCGGCGGCCGGGCGCCGTCAGGCCGGGCAGCTCGGCCCCAGCCGCGGGCTCGGAATTCCAGAGGAAGCAGGCCGCGCCACGTGGCAGATCGATCACGTCGACCGACCTGACCGCCGTATAGACGGAGCTGCGCTCGCACTCTGTCTCAGCCATCGGCACGCGGCGACCAACGATGGACAATCCGGCGACCGTCGACAGACACCCGCGGCGCTCCCATTCGCCGAGCTGGGCCGCGAAGGCCTCATCGCTGACCTCGGCCAGGGCGAAGAGTTCCCGGCCGATGAGGCAAGGCTCGCGCACGTCCCCGACCACGGCGCCGCGCGCGCGGAGCGGCACGTGTCCCTGCCGCATGATCTCGGCGAGCGAGCGGAGCGCCGCCAGGTCGAGGACCTCGCCCGCCCCTGCGGGAGCACCCACGCCGCCCAGCCGGATCTGCCAGGACATCGCCAGGCCGACCCTCATGTGGTGTAGCGCGCCGGCCACGGGCTGCCGCCTTCGCGCGCGGAGGCAATGCGGAGCTTCCGCTCCGAAATCTTGAGTTCCGAGAGCCACTCCCGCGCGGCGTAGCTCGTGTCGGGATCGAGGGAGTGCTTCGCCACCTCATAGCACTGCTTGCACCCCCGGTACCAGCGCGGATAGGTATGCCCCTTCGCGCACGTCAGCCGGTCGTAGTCGCCCGCGCGATACTCCAGCCGGCCGCGGGCCGTGCGAATCGTGAGCAGACCACCGGCCGCGCTCCAGACCTGGGGCACGTGGCGGGAAACATCCTTGAGCGTGAGGCCGAGATGCCCCAGGCCCTCGGCTAGCAGCTGTTCGTCCGTCTGTGTTGCGGTCACGGTGTCCATTCGCGTGCTCCTTTCGTGGTGAAACGGCCTACCGCCAAAAGCCTGGGGCGCCGCGCCGAGGGTGGAATCGTCGCGCGTTCTCAACCCATTCCGGGTCCAGCGGCGCGCCGCGGTCATCGTCGGGCCCGAGCGGCGCCAATTGCGCGAAGAGCGGCTGCTTGGGTCCGGCTGGGGCCGCGGGCTCGCGCTGCGGACGCAGGGTCGGTGGGCCGAGGACGTCCGCGCCGATGTCGCACGCGGCATAGGCCGACGTTTCGCCGGCCGCCCAGACCGCGAGGGCCAGGCTGAAGCTCACGTCCCGATGGAATTGCCGCGAGCTGTCGACCACGCGCCAGCGACTCCCGAGCGCGAAGGCCTCGAGCCGGAGATTGCGCAGCTCGGCCACGAGGCGATCGTGGCGGGGAATGCTCAACGTGCGCGCATGCAGGCGCGCCGCCAGCGCGCTCCAGATCTGTATGTTGGCCTCCACGCTCGCCTTGAAGCCATGCGTCTTGAGACTCAGCACGGGGTGCGCCCGACAGAACGGCAGCACCGCGGCGGCCTCCGCGCCTTCGTCAATCCACACCGCCTCGAGCTGTGGACACTCGGCCGCCGTCGCGGCCAAGGCCGCGCGCACCTCGGCAAAATCCACTTCCCCGCCTGGCGCCGCCTTCGGATCCCAGACCCGCAGGCTGCTCACGATGAGATGATCCATCGCCTCGGGGCGCCGGGGCGCCACGCGCTTGACGCGCACCTCGCTCGTCAGGTCACGCTTGCGCCCCAAATCCCAGCCTGCGTATTCCTGGTCCACGATCATGCGAGCACCACCAGGTCGTCATCGATCGCGGCTTCGATCAGCGCTTCGGGCAAGAAGCTCTCGCTATCTTCGACGAATTCATTTTGCAATTCGCGCCGCGCCGCCGCAGGCGAGATCCGCGCGAGCTGCCGCTCAAGGAAGCTCAGCATGCCCTGGTCCGCGAAGGGGTTGCAGTTCCCCGTCGACGTCACGACGCGCGTCTCCGGCAGGGGATTGCGGATCAGCTCATAAAACCAGCCGCGCGGGGGCCCCGCCGTCGAGGCCACCAGGATCTTGCTGCCCGGCATCGCGAGCACGGACGGGGCCAAGCTCGTAAAAACCGCGTCGGAAATATCGCGCGCCTCGTCGAAGATCAGGAGCGACACGCTCCGACCCGGACTCGTCACTTCGCTGGTCGCCACCACCTCGACCTTGCTGCCGAGCTCCAACAACTCGATCGACTTCTTCGTGATGATCGCCGCGTTTCGTTTGACGCCGAGCCGTGTGAGCAGCGCTTCGAACGGTCGGCGCAGCTTGCGGAGGAAGATCGCCTGCTGCTGCCCCTCGGAGGCCGCGACCATCAACGTGTAGCTCGCCGGCTTCAACATCAGCTCGCCCATCGCCGTCCGCGTCTGATATGTCGTCTTCCCTTCCTGCCGCCGCGCGGAGAGCGCCACCAGCTTGGCCGCCGGATCGTCCATCGCCGCGTCCGCTTCGACGTACCAGGGCAGCCGGACGAGCGGCTGGCCCGTCTCGTTCGTCAACAACGCATCCAACTCGGCGCGGGTCATCTTTTTTTCGAGCAGGTGTACCTCAACCGTGTTGCTCTGAGCCGAAGCCGCGACAATCAACCGGCGGGTGGAGGGTGGCCTCGTCATGCCCGCACCCGGCGCAACGCTGCCGCGACGCTCGAGCTGGCGCCGCCCATGAGTGCGCGGAGCTTGTCGAGGGCCTGGCTGTAGGTGGAGTCCGCGAGCCCTGCCCGCTTGGCGAGGCGCTCGAGCTGGCGGACGCTAGGCGGCTTGCCGGTCCGCTTCTGCCTGGCGCGCTGCCCATCGACAAGCGCCGTCGTCGTGGCCCTGAGTTGGCACCAGGCCAGGCACACGCGGCCGGCTTCGAGGCGCCCGAGCCCAGCGAACTGCCCATACTCAGCACTCAGTGCCGCCCAGGCCTCGCGGTACCAGCGCCCATGGACGCCGTTGTGTAAGCCGAGCAGCCGCGGCGCTCCGCCGCGTAGCCCGCGCCGACCTGAGCGCTTACGGGGCATCGGCGCGCCTTTGGTACGGCTTGCCACATATAACGGCGCGGGCTGGCGTGACGCGCTGGATCAGCGCGAGTCGGCCACGGGCGCGCCCCGACGGTGGAACGACCGTGGCCGAGGCAACCGTGCGGGAAGACGGCCGAGTCGGATGGGCCTTGAGATCCGCGACCAGCGCTTCGACCAGAAGGCGACGGACCTCGGCCGCGAGATGGGCCGGCATGGGAGAGGCCGGGGTCACCACGCCGGGGCCCGTGAGACAGGGGCAGAAGGCCGGGAAGGCAGTCTCAGATAGGGGACGTGGAGGACATGAAGGACATTTCTCCCCCCGTCTACGCGTGAGAAAATCGAAAATCCTATAACGTAGGAGGGCGGGAAAACGTCCACAACGTCCATGACGTCCACCATCATCATTGGCGTGGCCCGTCCGTCTTGGCCGTGATGAGCCGCCACTTCTGGATGCCCCTACTGACCGGGCCCTTGTCGATTCTGTACGCGCCGAACTGCCTGTCCCGCATGGCGGAAAGCTGCTTCCCGAGGCGGGTCGTCTGACTCCGCTCGGACCCGTCACCAAGTCCGAGATCCACGTCGAGGGGGGACATGGTGGACGTTATCGGCGGCTTGAACAGCCCCCAGAGATCGGTAGCGCTAACGTCCTTCTCCCCAAGCAACGTCCACCACGCGTCGACGAACTGGCGCCAGGCGGCGCCGTCTGCGTCGCTGTCCTCGTAGAAGGTGTCGAGGTTGCCGAGGAACCCGGGGACGCGGGCGACCTCGAACACGCCGCCGAGGATCTTGGCCCAGTGGTCGAACATGCCGAGCGGTGTCTTGGCCAGCGGCTGGCCCGCATCGAACCACGCTTGCCAGAGGATGAGGGCAGCCTGGATCAAGTCCCCTCGCCGCGCCGTCATCCAGGCCCGGAGGTCCGGGTGCTGGAAGGTGGTGCGGAGCCACGGGCGCTCCGTCTTCGAGTCGAGTCGGATCCGGATGGTGCGGCGGGTGATTTCATCCGAGAGCGCCGGGTTATTGCCCGTGGCGATCCAGAGGCACCGGACGGGGATGCGCGCCTGCTCGCTCTGCCCGAGGAGCCGATCCTCCCAGATCGTCGCGGTGATGGCCGAGGAGAGCGCCGCAGAGTCCAGGCGGCGCCGGAGATTGTCGATGTTGACGGCGGCGGGGCTCGTCAGGAGCTTCGCGGTCAGTCGCTTGCGCCATTCGTCCTCGTCCCGGCCCTCGGTCATGCCGCCGGGGCTGCGGCCGATCGCCGGGAGGGTCATCGCCTCCGCGAGGAACGTCGCGCCGGTCCCTGGGGTCGGTTTCTCCACCAGGTGCAGCGGCGTCGGGCCGTCGATGCACTCGCGGCCGAACAGGAGCAGCAGACCGGCCAGCGCATGGACGCCATCCGCGTTCTCGACGAAGGGGAAGTCCCCCAGCAGGTTCCAGAGGAGCAGCTCGACGGCCTGGGCCACGTGCGCCGCCGTCACGGGAGTCGGGACGGGCGGGACCGTGAGGCCCGGGGCGGGGGCGTAGAAAATCCGGCCGTCCGCGTGGTAGCCGGGGACCTGGTGGAGTGTGCCGCCGCGGGTGAACACGGGGGCCTCGACGAGGCGATCGAGCACCGGCACCGGCGGCGCCGGCTGCGCCAGCATGTCGTGCACGACATGCAGTGGGGGCAAGGCGTCGACGCGCGCCTTCTTCGTCGGCATATACCAAGTCGCACAGCGCGCCAGACTATGCCGAAGGCGATCCGGCGTCACGGGCCGTATGACGGGGGGGCCCGCGTCGTCAGGTTCGAGGCGCACGAGGAGGCCACCCATCAGGAACGTGAGAGGCGGCGCATTCGCGGCGGCGAACGCGCGCCAGGCCTCGGCCGTAATCTCGGCCAGATTGAGGTTGCCAGCGTTGAGCTCGACCGAGGGGAGCGTATACCGGCCGACGCTGGCCGCGATCGCCTGGACCTCGGCATCGGGCAGCGGCGGCTGGCAGCGGCGGCGGTTGACCTCGAGGAGCGCCGCCGCGATCTCGGGCGGCTGCATCCCGCGCCGGCGCATCGTGCCGGCCAGCGAGGTGAGCGTGGGATTGCGCTGTCCGTCCGGGATCGCGTCGTCGACGGGCGCCGCGGGCGCGGGATGGCCGTTCGTCGTCTCGGGCGCGAGGAGCGTGAGCAGCCATGGGGGCAGCGGCGCGAGCGGGAGATCGTCGGGGCCGGCGAAGAGATCCCAAGCGTACTCGCCCCGTCGCCCATTTTCGCTGACGCGCGAGGGAGGGGCGACGATATAGCCCCCCTCGCCGCGGGTGTCGAGATTGTCTCCGAGCTTGCCCGCGGAGTTCCGCACGCCAACCCCGTAGGCGAATACGTACTGACGGCCGCCGCTCCAGGTCCGCTGGCTCGGCGTGGCCGGGAGTGTCCCGTGCTGCTCGAGGAGCGCCGCGAGCGTCGTGTCGCCCGCTTTGTCTTCCCACGGCTTCACATCCACGTCGAGCACGGTGATGCGAGAACGCGCGCCCGTGGCGATGCCGATGTTGCTGAGCGGATGCTCCGTCCACCACGCGCGGATTGTCTCGGGATCGGTGCTGGCGTCCTTGAAGCCGTGTTGATGGAGTGGCGCGGCGCAGGCGTGCTCTTTCGAGAACGGGATCTTTCCGTCTGGGGAGAGCGGGAAGACTGGCCATCCTCGCGCGGCATAGGCGATCGCGGCGTCGAGCATCCCGGTGACCATCGTCTCGGCGCTCACGAGGCGCTCCCGATCACGCGCTCCAGCCACTCGCTTACCTCGCCGAGCCGCACGAAATCGCGGGCCGTGCCCCCGGTATCCGGGTGTAAGCGCTTAGCGAGCACGCGCCGGCCGGCGCCGACAAGCTCCTCGGCGAGCTGCGAATCGGGACACGCCCGCTGCGGGAACTCCGCGGCCTGATATCGTTTGCGTAGCTCCTTGAACGCGGCGGATCTCAGTGGCTCACGGAGATCGGCGCGGCCGGTGAGCCATTGCAGATACTCGGTGGGGATCTCGCCGAGCGCCGCGCCCTTGTGCATGCCGAACGGCATAATCATGACCGCCTCGGTCTATGTCCTTTTCGGTTGTCCCGCGCCCTGAGGCGGCCACCCTGGGCGCGGCTACGTTTACTGCCTGGGCGTCTGTCCCTTGTTCCGCTCGAGCACTTCGACGATCCGCAGCGTCACCGCCGGCGGCATCGGGACCCTCTCGTTCAGCATTTCGCCGAGGCGCCCCGGATTGATACCAACCTCCGCGGCCAGCTCGTAGCGAAGCACCTTGCGCCGCGCCATTTCGGCGCGGAAGTCAGCGGGGGTCGGCATGGCGTCCTCCTGCGTTCGCGATGTGGTGGCCTTCATGTTGCGTCCAAAATACGGCGTCCTTCGCAGGAGTCAACGTGAGTAAACGCACTTGTTCCAAACAGATTTCGGAACAGGCATTCCGAACAGGAGGGGAGAGCGCTTAGGGGGAAGCGCCTATACGGTGGGGTGTTTTTTTCGCAGCCGAGCCCCCCTGAATTGCTGTCTCGTCAGGGGGCGGCGGAGGATGGCGCTCAATTGCTTGGCGTGTTCCTTGTCGCCGATCCCTCCTGGTTGTCCGTAGGAGGTGATGGGGTGCGTTTTCGCATAGAGGCCAAATTCTTCCGGCGTAATCTCAGCTCGGCGCCCTGCCTTCTGTGGGCCCGAGGTGCCCGGGCGTCTACTTGCCCGTGGATGCCCTCGCGCCTCGCGAGCCGCCTGTCTCGTCGCAAGGGCGTTCATTCCGGCAACGAAATCGGACTCGAGCACGGCGCGATGCAAGTCGGCCTTACTGGCCGCCTCTGAGATCGCCCTTCCGAAAGGCGCCCAGCCCGCGCGCTCTTTCTCGCGCGCCAGGAGGAGCTTTTCAATCCGGGAACCCGGCCTGGAAAGTTTCCGCCGCCGCCGGGCCTTCGCCTTCTTCTTCGCCATCGCGCCCCTCCTCGTGGAGCTCCTCGAAAGAATCGCGGGCAGGGCGGCGAGGTCCGCCCCGTTCAACGCCGACGATCAATCGGCGCCTAGCCCGCGCGATCAGTCTACTGCGTCGCCTGCTCCTGCTTCCAGATCCTCATGCCCGGCCCGGTTTCGGTCATGGCACGGGCGATGTTACACTGAGCCCGGGTCACGCCGCGGGCCTCCATGTCGCGGAGAACGCCACGGGGCGGCTTCGGGCAGCCCACCCCGGGGGCACCACACGTTAGACACGGCAGTCTTGTTGCGGGTCATAGTACCCCTAAGATCCTGAGACACCGTGCGAATCGCCGGGGCCCCGATGGCGAGATCGGCGCCCGGGGCTCCGGCGAACACGGCATAGCTGCTCTTCCCGCCGAAGTCGAAGTAGAGCCTCCCTTCCGCTACCCGTGGCGTACAGTCACCACTCCGAACACCTGGTGATGATCGGCTGGGCCAAACCACGACAGGTCATCAAGATCGTGAATTCGTGCGGCCACTCGCAGGACTTCGCGGCGCGGCCCGAGGCGGGCGGTTACTGGGACGGTGCTCCTGCAAGAAGGCTTCGAGCGAATCGAGGAGACCCGGCACGGCGGGGAGTCTACCAGAAGCGAGCCCCGCGCAGACACCCCGTTGAATCGTTCCCTCCGCGGCTAGAAGCGTCCTCTCAAGCCCCGCACTCGGCGGGCGCGCGGGGGTCCACGGTCGTCGGGTAGCGTCAGAGCAAATCGCGTAGTTCGGCGCAGTAATCGTGAACACTGTTGATCGTGCGTCGGTTCCAGTACAACGCCGCCGCGACCGTCCGCGCGGCTTGGTCCGGTGTCGCGCCCCACACCTGGAGAATCGTCACGGCTAACGCGTTCGCCTCCATCTCGGTTGCAAGGCTCTCGCCGCAATCACGCCGGACATGATGTGCCAGCTCGTGCGCCAACAGGTAGCGGGGATCCCCCCGCTTCGTGCCCAGCTCCAGACGCATTTCCCGGCAGCGGTACGCGCCTTTGGTGCTGTAGGGCCGCTCGTCAACGTACACGGGGCCGACGTGAAGCGCCGTCGCCGCCTGGTCCGCGAGGGCTTGCCATCGGGAAGCGGGCGGGCCGCCGACGCTCGCGCAGCCGGCAAGGATGAGAGCGGCGAATAGGCCCATGATCCTCCGCATCATGGCTTCCACCACAGCGGCTGGTTCGCCAGCACGTCCAGAATTCCCTCCCACCAGCTCGGCGGGGCCGGGTACACGCCAACAGGTGTCTGGCACACCCCCAACGCCGGCACGGAAGCCGACGCACAATATGCCGCGCGGTCAGCGGCAGACTGCGCCGTTTCGCCGTGCGTGCTTGCGCAGCCGGCCAAGAGCAGCGCCACCAAGAGACCGATGCACGCCTTCATCTCAGCGACACACCATCGCGAAGCTACTCGCGGAAGTCGCCATGGGCGCGGTGTAACACGTCTGACCGCATGGTGGAGCCATGAAACTCGGATCGTTCGTCATGTAGCCGCCTAGGGCGCCCCAACCGACGGAAGGGGCAACGTAATGCCGTTTTCATCCGTATTCCATCCTCCCGCGACCATACATTGACTATAGGCGTGAGCCAGGATGGCCTTTGCCAGTTCTGGATTTGCCTCGAGGTGCTCAAATACCTCGGGCTTCGACGCCTTGACCTCCTTGAGCCGCGTGACCACGGCTGCGAGACATGCCTTCTCGTCTCTGTCATAGTCCACTCGGGTTTTCCCATTCGTATACACGGTCGCGCAGCCGACCACGAGAAACGCCAACACCACACCCGCTCCCATTTTCAAAAACATTGGGTGGTTGTCCCACGCTCCGGGTGCCCGGGAGTAATAGGCATCGTCTGGCACGTCACCGGAGGACGCGGTGGGGGCGGGGCATAGCCGCCCTGGCAACCGTAGCAGAAACCGCCATTCGCTCCTCGGTTCGCGCCGCCCGTTGCATAGTCGGTGCTGTTCTGAATGACGGTACCGAGTCCAGGACCGTATGACGGCGTGGCCTGCACACACAGATCACCATTGAACATGTTGGGTACGCCGCCTACCTTTGCGCATCGCGCTTGCTGCTCATATGTCGCCATTGCGCAGCCGGACAGCATGACGGCCGCGACCATGAGTACGGCGAGGATCTTCATTGGGAAGTCTCCCTTGCTGGCGTAGTACCGCATGAGGCGTGCCACGCCGGTCAGCGTGATGTGACAAGGCTTTACGACCGTCTGGCTCGAGCCAGCGTGACTTACCCGCCGAATTCTGGCCCTCAATCTGACGAGGCTGGGCCACCCCCGACCACTGGGAACGAGCTCGGCCCTTCAAACCCGCATCACATGCCGGTTACCTGGCTCAAGGGGCTGTCCAGGGCGTCGTCGGGCAACCTTGACCAGCGCTGCCAATTGTAGTACAAAGTAGTCATCTCGGAAAGGAGGTCATCATGGCCGTGACGATCAAGAAGGCTGGGGTGAAGAAGAAGATGATCATGAAGGCGGCACGGTACAAGTTGAAGGCGGGACCGGTGTCGGTGCGTTTCGAGCGCGCCGACGAGGCGCTGCTGCGGATCGTCGGGGCGCGCGCTGCCTCGGGCGACCGCTCGCTGGGTGGCCAGATCAAGCACTATGTGCGACTGGCCGCCATCGCCGAAGATAACCCGGACCTGCCCATGTCGATGATCCAGGGGATCCTCGAGGCGCAGGCGGAGCTCAAGGCCGGGTTGGCGCAGCCCTACCAGTGGGGCGTAGTCCCGAATGCCTAGTGCCACCCCCGCGCGCTCGGTCGTGCAAGCGCCTCGCTTCGCACGGGCCAAGCGCGCGTTCCCGGCTCCGGTGCAGCTGCAGATCGACGAGGTCGTCAAGGCCATCATGGCGGATCCGCTCGTCGGCGAGCCGAAGATGGGAGCCCTCAAGGGTGTGCGCGTCGAGAAGCTCAAGGTCGGGCCTCAGCAGCTCCTGGTGGCCTACACCTTCACAGCGAAGACCCAGACACTGGAAATGCTCGACGTTGGCCCGCATGAAAACTTCTACCGCGAGTTGACGCAATATCTGGACGCGCGCCCGAGAGGCTAGGCGGCATGGGCGATGGTACACTGGCCCCGGGTCACGCTGCGGGCCTCTCTGTCGCGGAGAAGGCTACGCGGCACGAATGATTCCGCCGATGTGCCTGTTGTAACGATCATCGGATCGGCCCGGGGCACCATTTTCAGGAGGCCGGTTTCGGGAGGCCAGTTTCGGGGGGGAAGATGGAAGGGGAGTCGGGGCGGTGAAAAAGTTCGTGTCGCGCTACGCTTCCCTTCTCTGGCTCCTGGCCGCACTGAGCCTGGTGGGCTGGCTCATCGTCAACCTCGACACGGCGGGCTGGATCATCATCAGCCTCGTCATTGGCCTCATGGCCTGGCAGCTTACCAGGCGAGAGAGGCGAGAGCGCGCCAGCAGGGCCGAGGCGGAGCGGCCCAAGGGCCACGGCGTGCACGACGAGACCGCCCCATGAGCCGACTCCTGCCGGCCTCGGCCTTGGCCGCCCTGCTCATCGTGTGCGCGGCGCCGAGGACAGGGGCGGGGAGCGCGGAGCCGGCCGGCGCGACAGGCGCGGACTCACCCGCGCACTGCACCAACTACTCGACGGGCTCCGACACGCATACCGCCTGTGCCCCGCCCGCTTCGGCGCCCCAAGGCTCGACGGTCGCCTGTCACAACTACACCGTCGGCTCTGACACACATACCGAGTGCGCTCCCGTGCCCGCTCCTCGCCTGGGCGCGCCCCGCGAGAAGAAGGGGGGACTGGTGCCGCCGTCCGCGTCCGCCCTGCGCTGTTACACGTACCACATCGGCTCGTCCCCCTACACCGACTGCCGCTGAGTCCAGTGCGCCGCCGCTGTCACTGGGCCCGCGGCGAGCCCGAGATCGCCTATCACGACCGCGAGTGGGGCGTTCCGCTCCGCGCCGACCGGCGTCTGTTCGAGCTCCTCATCCTCGAAGGGGCGCAGGCGGGGCTCAGCTGGCAGACCGTGCTCCGGCGGCGGAGCGGGTACCGCCGGGCGTTCGCAGGATTCGATCCGACGCGGGTCGCGCGCTTCACGCCTGCCGCGGTCGAGCGCATCCTGCGCGATCCGGGCATCATCCGTCATCGCGGAAAGATCGAGAGCGCCGTCGGGAATGCCCGCGCCTTCCTCGCGGTCCGGCGCGAGCACGGCAGCTTTGCGGCCTATCTCTGGAGCTCGGTCGGCGGAAGCCCCATCCAGAACCGCCGGCGCGCGCCGCGCCAAGTCCCGGCCGAGACGGCGCTCTCGCGCGAGCTGAGCCGCGATCTGCGGTGTCGCGGATTCACTTTCGTGGGCCCCACGATCTGCTACGCCTTCATGCAGGCGGCCGGGCTCGTCAACGACCACCTGATCTCGTGCTTCCGCCACGCGGAGGTGCGGCGCCTCGGGCGGAAACCGGGCAGGGGACAAGGGAGCAAACGAAGAAGCTCCTTGAGGTTGGGCCGCCGCCCGACTTAGACTAGCCCCGTGGCTCCTTCCGGGCGTGCGGGCGGCATCGGCGGGGTGTGGCGCTTCTTGGGTTTCGCGGGCTCGCCTGAAGAGGCCGCGCCGCCATCCATCGGATATTCACCTGTGGGCGCCCCTCTCGATCCGGGCCGTGGCGTCCTCGGCAGCGGGCTTTCGCTCCGAGGCGAGATCACAGGCGAAGGGGATTTCCACATCTACGGGCGCTTCGAGGGCGAGATCGACGTGTCGGGCCGCGTGGTGGTGTCGGAGACGGCTCAGGTCGACGCCAATATCAACGCGGCCTCGATCGTCATCGCGGGTAAGGTGCGCGGCAACCTCTCGGCCAGCACGCACCTCGACATCCTTCCCACCGGCGTCCTGACCGGCACCCTCAAGGCCGGCAGCTTCTCGGCCGCCGAGGGATCTTCCGTCAAAGGCGAGATCTGGCTCGAGCGCGCGGAGCCCGCGCGCGTCAGCGACGCGGGCCCGGACGACGAGAACGCCCGATGAACGTTCTCGACTGGCTTCGGGAGCAGCCCTGGACTCGCTGGGTCGTCCTTGGCCTGGGCGCCGTCATCGTCGTGGGTCTCGGGTGGGCCGGCTGGTCGGCTTGGAAGAGCCGCTACGAGTCCCAAGGGAGCATGGCGTTCGCCCAGGCGCGGACCCTCGTGGCCCAGGCACAGACTCCCGGTGCCGCCGCCGACGCCCGCGAGCGTGCCGAGAAGGCGCTGCAGGCCGTCATCGCGGATTATCCGCGCCTGTCCTCGGTTGCCCAGGCTGCCTATCTCCTGGGAAGCCTCCGCTTCGGCGCTGCTCAATATCCTCAGGCCCGCTCGAGCTTCGAGCTGGCCCGCGCCAAGGCCGGCTCCGGCAGCCTGGCAGCGCTTTCCGGTCTTGATATCGGCTATTGCTGGGAGGCCGAGAAGAACTACGATGCCGCTGAGAAGGCATACCTATCAGTGATTAGCGGCGCCAAGCCTAAGGACTTCCTCTATGAGGAGGCCATGGTCGACGCTGCCCGCGCTCAGGAGCTCGGAGGAAAGCGGGCCGCGGCCGTGGAGACGTATCAGCGCCTGCTCAAAGACCTGCCGGACACTCGCCGCGCCGAGGAGATCCGCTCCCGCGTAGCGAGCCTTCAGGCACCAGCCAAGCCCTGATCGATTCTGAACCTAGTTTGGCGTCTGCCGTCCTTAGGCAATGTCTGATAAGAAGCATTATGTCAATCACCCCTCGCCGGGCACCTCCAACGACAGCATCCTATGGGCCACGCAGTGGACCTGGGCCACCAGCGCCCCCATCTCGCTCGTCACGTCCACCTGGTAGAAGCCTGCCCGCCTGCCCTGTTTGATCTCCCGGGCTTCGGCAACGAGCCGTGACCCGGCCGGCACGGCGGTCAAGAAGCTGATGGTCATGATGAGCGCGACGGCGGGCTCGCCGTGGGAGTTGCACGCCGCGCCGAAGGCGATGTCCGCCAGGGAGAAGATGACCCCGCCGTGGGGATAGCCCTGGAAATTGACCATGTGGGGCTGCACGGTCAGCCCCAGGCGGCAGAAGCCACGGCCCAGGGCCAGGAACTGTACGCCGAGCGCGCGGGTCCAGGGGTCGTCCTGGATCCGGGTCCTGAGTTCCGCCGGGACGGAGGAGTCCTCGGGGAACGATGTCACTGGATGGTGGCGGTGAGGATGAAGCTCGACTCGCTCGAGGCCTGCTGCCCGCGGTAGCCGAGGATCTGGCGCGTCACCTGGTTGATGCCGCGCGTGGCGCCGCCGATCCGCATCGCGCGGCCGTTGGGCACGATCACCTCCGTCGCCGCCTCGTTGAACTCGATGCTGCCGTCACCCTGCGGCGAGAAGTAGCTTACCTGTGGAATGAGGCGGACGCGGATCTGCCCGTTGGGCAGGATGGTCGGGCTCACAACGAGGGTGGTGCCCACCCGCTGCCAGGCCGTCCCCTGCGCCGCGTACCCCTGCCCCGTCGCGTAGTCGCGGAACCACCCGACCACGGTGACCGGCACCTCGCTCGCCACCAGCATGCTCGCCGTGCCGCCGTCCTGGACGATCGTGAAGATGCCCTCGCTCCTCGTGGTCCGCGTCGTCGTGTCCTGAAGGGCGACACCGCCGCGGCCCCGCGCCTTGCCGTCCTGGATGATGACCCCGCCGTGACCCTGTGCGCCCTGGCGACTGTCCTGCCCCTGCTGCTGGAACTCGAGGACAACCTTCACCTGGCGGCCCGTCTGGCACTCGCCAGGAACGGCGCACGCCAGGAGACTCGTGGCGAGGAGTAAGGCCGCGACGCGGGGCATGGTCCCTACCCGGGGATCTGGGCCTCTTCGGGCAGCCGGTCCCAGACCGGGATCCACTCGGGCACCGTGAGGCCCACTGCTAAAGCCTTCTCCTTGACCTCGGCCGCGAAGGCCTGGCGAACCTCATCGTTGTCCCGGACCTTGAGCTTGTACTTCCGGTAGAGGGCGTTCTTGGGCGAGCCGGGCCGGCCGAAAATGTTCATCGTGCGGATGAACCACTTGTTGAGCGTCGCCTGCGCCTCAGCCCGCGTGGCGGGGTCCCCGCCGAGCTTCGTGACCCAGTACTCGCCGTGGCGGATGTGGAACTTCTCCTCCTTGAAAATGCCCTCGATGGCTCGCGCCCACGGGCCGTAGGAGCACTGCCGCACGTCTTCCAGCTGGTGACCCGCCCCTCTGTCCATGCAGAAGTTGAAGAAGATGAAGTCGGCCCACGTGTCGATCGGGTAGTAGAAGATGTTCACGCGCTTGTCGGCGCCGATCCGAGCCGTGCCGATGTCATCGGCCGACGCGTCGATGCGCATGGCGAAGGCTTCGTCGTGGGCTCGCACGTGGGCGTCCACGTCCACTCCAAGGTCGCCGAGGAGCCCGTACATGACGGCGGCGTGCCGGTGCTCGTCCTTGACGATCTGCGCGACGACGTGCTTCTCGTCCACCCCAGGCGCCTTCATGATCCATGGCACGTAGCCGTAGCCGCCCGCGAGCTCGGAGTCGGCCTGCATGGTCATGAGGTGCACCAGACTCTGCCGGTACCCGTCCGTCATCTCCTCGGTCGACTCGATGCGCTCGCCGCGCTCGATCCGTGCGAGAAGCTCCGCTTCCGTGACGCGCCGGCTCATGGTCAGCTCCTTTCCACGACCCGCACCGCCTTCCCCTCGCTGCGGGGAATGGTCTTGGGCGGCACGATGGCGACTTCGGGGTTGAGGCCCAGGTGGGCACGGAGCAGCTCCCCTACCCGAAGCGACAGGGCGACGACCCCCGGGTTCCAGATCACGACCTGAGTCTCAACCGGAGGACGTCACGCGCGTGATGAGCCATCCCTGGCGCCCCAGGAAGCGCATCAAGGTCTCGATCAGGCGGGCGTCGGTCCCGGCCTGGAGGCCCACGCGGTCCGGGAGGACGTAGCGCACCTCCGGGTACGAGACCAGCACCCGCAGCAGCGTCCGCGCCCGGGGGTCGGGCGCCATGAACCCGCGTCGTCCCGCGTCCCCGGCCCCAGGATCCCATGCGGGCTGGAACGCGGCCCGGAGCCACCGCCCGGACACGCCCGCCGGGCTCACGCGGAACCGCCCAGGAGACGCCGGTAGTGCCCGGCCATGACCTCGACCTGGCGCGCCGCGGAGAAATCGCTCGCCGCGAGAGCGCGCGCGGCGAGCGCCATGGCGCTTCGCCGGGGAGCGTCCAGCAGGAGTCCGATGGCCGCGTCGGCCAGCTCTTCGACATCGGCCTTCGTCAGAAGACCGGTCTCTCCATCCCTCACGACCTCGTCGACGCCCGAGGCGCGGACCGCGACGGAGGGCAGCCCGCAGGCGTGCGCCTCGGCCAGCACGAGACCCTGGGTCTCGGTCTCGGAGGAGAAGAGGAAGAGGTCGGCCGCCTGGTAGTACGGCGGCAGCTCTTCCCGGGCGACCGAGCCGGCGAAACGGATGGCGGAGCGCGCAGGGCTTGCCGCGGCCAGGCGCTTGAGGGCCGCCTCGTGGCTTCCCTGCCCCACGAGAAGGAGCCGCGCCCCCGACACGGCCAGGGCGATGGAGCCGAAGGCGTCGATCACGCGCTCCACGCTCTTCTCGCGATCCAGGCGGCCGACGTAGAGGCACAGCGGGGCGTCCTCGTCCAGGCCGAGAGCTCGCCTCGCCTCCCCCCGATCACCCGGACGGAACAGCTCGAGCGGCACCCCCGTAGGCACGACGGCGATCGGCGCGCGCACGCCGAGGTCCGCGAGGCTCTCGGCGATCCCGGCCGAGGGGGCGATCACGAGATCCGCGGAGCTGGCGAAGCGGGAGGCGAGCCTGACCGCGAGCGAGGCGACCAGGGACTCCGGGAGCGGCACGTAGTGGGCGTACTTCTCGTAGCGGGTGTGGTAGGTGAAGACGAGCGGGCGGCCTTGGGAGCGGGCGAGTCGACGAGCCGTCACGCCGAGGAGGAACGGATGCTGGGCGTGGAAGATGTCGAGGTCGAGCTCCAGCGCCGCGCGGCTCCAGCGCCTCGAGAAGGGCAGCGGCAGGGCGAAGCCCGGATAGGTCGGCGCGGGCACCGAGGGGTAGCGGAAGACAAAGGCGGGATCGTCGTGGGGCGCGCTCGACGCGGGCGCGAAGACCCAGGCCCGATGTCCCTGCGCCTCGAGCCCCTGCCGCAGCGTCTCTACCGCGGTGGTGACACCCCCGCGGAACGGCAGATAGTTGTTCGTGAACAGGCCGATGCGCATCCGCTAGTCATCCGGAGCGTTGGGATCACGGCCGCGCTCGATCTTGCCGAAGTCTCCCGGCTTGATGGAATCGAGCCATTCCTTGATCTTCGCCTGGTCGTCGGTCTTGCTGCCGCCGAGCTCCTGCTCCTTGGCGACCTCGACATTCTTGGCCTTGGCCACGACTTCCTCGTCCACGAAGATCGGGGCCGACACCCTGAGCGCGAGCGCGATGGCGTCCGACGGGCGCGAGTCCACGGTGATCTCGGCCGATCCCAGCTGGAGGTGGATGACCGCGAAGAAGGTGTTCTCCCGGAGGTCGTTGACCTCGACCTTGACCACGCGGGCGTCGAGCGCCTCGAGGATGTTTTTGATCAGGTCGTGCGTCATGGGCCGCGCCGTCGAGATCTTCTCGAGCTCGAGCGCGATGGCGTTGGCCTCGAAGAGGCCGACCCAGATGGGCAGCGAGCGCTTCTCCTCCTCGTCGCGCAGGATGATGATCGGCATGTTGGAGAGAGGGTCCAGCGCCAGCCCCTTGACCTTCATCTCGAGCCACATGGGCTTCCCCTCCCCTAGACCGCCGCCGCGAGCACGCGGCCTTGGGTGACGCCGGGGGCGGCGGCGGGGGCGCCGGCGCCGGCCAGTTCGCCGCGGAGGCTGTGCGACAGCGCCCGGGTGACGAGCACGGGCACCACGGTGCCCAGAAGATCGCGACCGTGGGCGTCGAAGTTGACCGCGCGGTTGCACCGGGTGCGTCCCGTCAGCTCGCCCGGGTCCTTGCGGGAGCGGCCGTCCACCAGCACAGGGCGCACCCGGCCCTCGAGCGCCCGGCTGCGCTCGGCGCCGACACGGGTCGCGACCTCGAGGATGCGCGCGTTTCGGCTCGCCTTGACGTCGTCCGGCACCTGGTCACTCATATCGGCGGCGGCCGTGCCGGGGCGCCGAGAGTAGCGGAAAGCGAAGACGTTGTCGTACCGGACGCGCTCGACGACGTCGACCGTCCGCTCGAAGTCCTGATCCGTCTCGCCGGGAAACCCCACGATGAGATCGGTCGAGAGCGCGATGCCGGGCACCGTCTCCGTGAGCTCGGCGATGAGCTCCAAGTAGCGCGCGGCGGTGTAGCCGCGGTTCATACGCTCGAGGACTTGATCTGAGCCCGACTGGAGCGGCAGGTGCAGGTACTCGACCACCTTCGGAACGTCGCGGATGGCGCGGATGAGGCGGGCGGTCAGGTTGTAGGGGTTCGAGGTGGTGAAGCGGATGCGCTCGATGCCTTCGACCTCGTCGATCCGCTCCAGGAGCGCCGACAGGTCGGTCGCCGGCGTGAGGTCCCGGCCATAGGCGTTGACCGTCTGCCCGAGGAGAGTCACCTCGCGCACCCCCGCCGCCGCCAGCTCACGCACCTCCGCCAGGACGGCCTCCGGCGGATGGCTGCGCTCGCGCCCCCGCGTCACCGGCACGACACAGAAGGTGCAGAACTTCTCGCACCCCTCCATCACCGTGACGAAGGCCTTGATCTGCCCCGGGCGGTCGGGCTTGGCGGTCAGCTTGACCAGCGGCGCCTCGCGGACCTCCACGATCGGCGCGCCCGCCGCCCGTGCCTGCTCGACCAGCTCGCCGACACGCGCGACCGCGGCGGAACCGAATACCAGATCTACCTGGGGCGCACGCTCCAGGATCTTCCCCTGCCAGAGCTGCGCCATGCAGCCCATCACGCCGATCAGGATCTCGGGCCGCTGCTGCTTCAGCGTTCGGAGCTGCCCCAGGCGCGAGAAGACCTTATCCTCCGCCTTCTCGCGGATCGCGCACGTGTTAAGCAGGATGAGGTCGGCTTCCTCAGCCACCTCGGTGAGCTCGTAGCGCTCACGCTTGAGCAGACCCGCGACGCGTTCGGAGTCGTATTCGTTCATCTGGCAGCCGTAGGTGATCAGGTGGAGTTTTGGCATAAAAGATCGGCATTTACGTTAGCATCGGCGCCTTAGCCTGTCAAACAGCGAGCGCGGTCAGGCGCTCTCCTCGAACACGCCGATCTTGCGGAACTTCTCGTAGCGCTCGGCGACCAGCTCCTCGGGCGTGCGCGAGCGGAGCTCCCAGAGGGCGTCCCGGAGCGGGCCGCGGAGGTTCTCGGCCGTCCCCTCCCAGTTCCGGTGGGCGCCGCCGGTCGGCTCGGGCACGATGCCGTCGATGACACCGAGCTTGAGCAGATCTGGCGCCGTGATGCGCATGAGCGCCGCGGCCTCGGGCGCTTTCGTGGCCTCGCCCCAGAGGATGGCCGCGCAGCCCTCGGGGGAGATGACGGAGTAGATCGCGTGCTCGAGCATCAGGACGCGATTCGCCACGCCGATGGCGAGGGCCCCGCCGCTCCCCCCTTCGCCCGTCACGACGCAGACGATCGGTGTGCCCAAGCCGGCCATCTCTCTCAAGTTGCGCGCGATGGCTTCGGCCTGGCCGCGCTCTTCCGCGCCGAGCCCCGGGTAAGCGCCGGGCGTGTCGATGAACGTGATGATGGGCTTGCGGAACTTGGCCCCGAGCTCCATGAGGCGCAGGGCCTTGCGGTATCCCTCGGGGTGCGGCATGCCGAAGTTGCGCGCGATGTTCTCCCGGGTGTCGCGCCCCTTCTGATGGCCGATGGCCACGACCGGGTCGCCCTCGAAGCGCGCGAGCCCACCCACGATGGCCTTGTCGTCGCCGAAGACGCGATCTCCGTGCAGCTCGACGAAATCCTCGAGGAGAAGGCGGAACAGGTCGAGCGTGTGGGGCCGCTTCGGATGCCGGGCGAGCTGGGCCCGCTGCCACGGGGTCAGGCCGCCGTAGACCTTCTGCTGGAGGCGCTTCAGGCGCTCATCGAGACGGCCGATCTCGTCGCGCGCGGCCTGCGCGTCGTCCGAGGCGCGGAGCTCTGCGATACGGTTCTCGAGCTCCAGGAGCGGCCGCTCGAACTCAAGCTCTTCCGGCATACTCGACGAGTATACTGCCCGGCCCGAGCAGGCTTTCGATTTTCGCCACCAGCTCCGGCTCCGGCGCGACCGACAGCCCCTTGGCGCGCACCACGACCTCCTGGTCCGCCAGCAGCACGTGCACGAACACCGGCGTGGGCCCCGGGTGCGCCTCGCAGATTGAGCGGACGGAAGCGAACGTCTCATCGGGAACGCCGGGGGGGCCACCGGGACCCGCGTGCACGCGAATTCTACAGGTGTGCGCCGCTTCATCGGCCCCCCTGACAGCCGACGGCCCCGCGTCCGACCCATTGCGGGCTGTGGTCCCGCCGTTCTCCCCCGCCCGCGCGCCGGCGATCGTAGCCTCGTCGAGTGGCTTGACTTCCTCGGCCAGCACGACGCGCCCCTTGTCGCTGTCGTCGATACGGCCGCGCACCAGCACGGGGCCCCGATGTCTCAACGCGACGGAGCAGGCACGATAGGGCTCGGGGAAGACCGTCAGCGGCACCGAGCCGTCCACCAGCTCCAGCGTGGCGAAGGCCATGCGGTTGCCGCTCTTGGTCGCGTTCTCCGTCAGCGCGCCGACCAGGCCCAGCAGGAGCACCCGGGAGGCCGCGGGCCGCGCCGCCAGCTCGAGGGCCGACACGGTCTTGAGCCGAGCAGCGAGGTCGCGGTAGTCGTCGAGTGGGTGGCCGGTTAGGTAGAAACCCAGCACCTCCTTCTCGGCCGCCAGCAGCTCCTCCCTCGGCCACTCGGGCACCTGCGCGACGGCGGCGAGCGGGGTCGCGGCGGCCGCTTGCCTCGGACTGGACGATCCTTCGAAGAGCGGGCCTTCGAAGAGCGAGCCTTGTCCCTCGTCGCGGTCCCGCTGGCTGCGCTGACCGGCTTCCATGGCCTGGTCGAGGCTCGAGAGGAGCCCAGCCCGCGTGCCGCCGAGCGAGTCGAACGCGCCGGCCTTGATGAGGCTCTCCACCACCCGGCGGTTCACGAGCCTGAGATCGACGCGGGCGCAAAAGTCGCCGAGCGATGAAAAGCGCCCCGCCTCGTTCCGGGTCTTGACGATGGACTCGATGGCCAACCCGCCGACGTTCTTTATGGCGGCCAGGCCGAAGGGGATCGTCTCGCCCACCACGGTGAAGCGCGCCCCTGAGACATTGACATCGGGGGCCTCGACCCGCAGCCCCATGCTCCGGCACTCCTCCATGTACTGGACGATCTTGTCCGTCTTCTCCATTTCGGACGTGAGCAGGGCGGCCATGAACTCGACGGGATGGTTGGCCTTGAGGTACGCGGTCTGGTAGGCGACGAGCCCGTAGCAGGCCGCGTGCGACTTGTTGAAGCCGTAGCCGGCGAACTTCTCGATGAGGTCCCAGACCCGTTCGGCCTTGCGCCCGTCGATCTCGTTGGCGCGGCAGCCCACGAGGAACTTCGCCTTCTGCGCGGCCATGAGCTCGCGGTCCTTCTTGCCCATGGCCTTCCGGAGCGTGTCGGCCTCGCCGAGGGTGAAGCCCGCGAGCTCGGCCGCGAGCCCCATGACCTGCTCCTGGTAGACCATGATCCCGTACGTCTCCCGGAGGTGCTTCTCCATGAGCGGGTGTTCATAGGTGATCGGCTTGCGGCCGTGCTTGCGGTCGATGAATTCAGGGATGAGCTCCATCGGCCCGGGGCGGTAGAGCGCGACCATCGCGATGATGTCCTGGATCCGCGTGGGCTTGAGGCTCTTGAGCGCGTCCCGCATCCCTGCGGATTCCAGCTGGAAGACGCCGAACGTCCTGGCCTCCGAGAGGATCTGGTAGGCCCGCGCGTCGTCGAGGGGCAGCGCCTCGGGGTCGAGCTGGAGGCCCTTGGACTCCTTGACGAGCCGAACCGCGTCCGCGATCACGGTAAGCGTGCGGAGACCGAGGAAATCCATCTTCAGCAGGCCCAGCTTCTCGATGGGGCCCATCGCGAAACCGGTGATCAGCTCGGGCCGCTTCGGATCCTTGTAGAGCGGCACCCGCTCCATCAGCGGCTCGTCCGAGATGACCACGGCCGAGGCGTGGACCGAGGCGTGCCGCGTGCACCCCTCGAGGGTCCGCGCCACGGCCCAGAGCTCTCCCACGCGCGGGTCGCGCTTGACCTGCTCGGCCAGCGCCGGCACCTTCTCGAGCGCCTCGTCCAGGGTGATGTTGAGGGGGAAAGCAGGTACCAGCTTCGCGATCCGATCGGCCTCGCCGAAGGAGAACCCCATCACCCGCGCGACGTCACGGATCACCGCCTTGGCGCCCATCGTGCCGAACGTAATGATGTGGGCGACCCGATCCGAGCCGTAGCGCTCCGCGACGTAGCGGATCACCTCGTCACGACGGTCGTCGGCGAAGTCGATGTCCATGTCGGGCATGGAGACGCGCTCGGGGTTGAGAAAGCGCTCGAACAGGAGCCCGTAGCCCACCGGGTCGACGTTGGTAATGCCGAGACAGTAGGCGACGAGCGACCCCGCGGACGAGCCGCGCCCGGGGCCGACCGCGATGCCCTGCCGCCGCGCGAATGTGATGAAGTCCCACACGACGAGGAAGTAGCCCGAGAAGCCCATCTTGGACACGATCGAGAGCTCGTAGCGGAGCCGCTCTACCACGGCGTCGGCGGGCGATCCGCCGTAGCGCCGCGTGAGTCCCTCGAAGGCCAGGTGCTCGAGGTAGGAGTCGAGCGTGTGGCCGGCCGGCACGTCGTACTTCGGCAGGTGGAACTGCCCGAAGGCGAGCTCCAGGTCGCAGCGCTCGGCGACGGCGAGCGTATTGCGATAGGCTTCCGGCAGGTCCTTGAAGACGGCGCGCATCTCGTCGGCTGACTTGAGGTAGAACTCCTCGGTCGAGAAGCGCCACCGGTTCGGGTCGCTCATGCTCGACCCCGTCTGGATGCAGAGCAGCGCCTCGTGGGCCTTCGCGGCGCCTGCGTCAACGTAATGCGAATCGTTGGTGCCGCAGAGCGGCGCGCCCAGCTCCCCGGCGATCTTGACCGTACCTTCGGTCACCCGCGACTGCTCTTCTATCCCATGCGACTGGACCTCCATGAAGTAGAAGTCCTTGCCGAAGACCTCCTGGTACCAGCCGGCCGTCTCGCGGGCCTTGGCGTCCTCCCCGGCCGAGAGCAGGCGGCTCACCTCGGAGTTCAGGCAGCCCGAGAGGACCAGCAGGCCGTCCGAGTGCTGAGCCAGCAGCTCGCGGTCCACGCGCGGCTTGTAGTAGAAGCCCTCGAGGTAGGCCTTGGAGACGAGCCTGATCAGGTTGCGGTAACCCGCCTCGTTCCTGACCAGCACCGTCGCGTGGCTCGCGCCCTCGTAGCCGCCGTCCTGCCCCGACCGCTCGAAGCGGCTGCCGGGCGCCACGTAGAGCTCGCAGCCGACGATGGGCTTGACGCCGGCGCTCTTGCAGGCCGTGTAGAAGTCGATGGCGCCGAACAGGTTGCCGTGGTCGGTCAGGGCGAGGGCCGGGAAGCCGAGCTCGGCGGCCCGCGCGATGAGGCCGACGTCCTTCTCCTTCTTCCCCTGCCCGTCCACCCGCTCGACCTTCTCGAGCTGGGCCGCGCCGTCGAGAAGGCTGTACTCCGAGTGGACGTGGAGGTGAACGAAGTCGGCGCGCGGTGCGCCGGCCTTTGCGGAGTCTCTTACTCCCATTCGATGGTGCTGGGGGGCTTGGAGGAGATGTCGTAGACGACGCGGTTGACGCCCTTGACCTCGTTGATGACCCGCGAGGAGATGCGGGCGAGCAGCTCGTAGGGCAGCCGCGCCCAATCCGCCGTCATGGCGTCCTGGCTGGTCACCGCCCGGAGCGCGATGACCTGGGCGTACGTGCGGAAGTCGCCCATGACCCCGACGGTCCGCACCGGCAGCAGCACGGCGAACGCCTGCCAGACCTCGCGCTCGAGCCCGGCGCGCCGGACTTCCTCTTGCACGATCGCGTCGGCCTCGCGGAGGACGGTGAGGCGCTCTTCGCTCACCTCGCCCAGCACGCGAATTGCGAGCCCCGGCCCCGGGAAGGGCTGGCGCCAGATGATCTCCCCCGGCAACCCGAGCAGGCCGCCCAGTTCCCTGACCTCGTCCTTGAAGAGCTCACGGAGCGGCTCGATGAGCTTGAACTTCATGTCGGGGGGAAGCCCGCCCACGTTGTGGTGCGTCTTGATGGTGGCCGAGGGCCCCTTGAAGGACACCGACTCGATGACGTCGGGATACAGCGTGCCCTGCGCGAGCCAAGGGATCTCGCCGAGCTTCCGCGCCTCCTCCTCGAAGACGGCGATGAACTCGTTCCCGATGCGCTTGCGCTTGATCTCCGGATCCGTGACGCCGTGTAAACGGTCAAGAAATCGTTTGCTTGCATCTACATGGATGAGATTGATCTTGAAGGCATCTTTGAACGTGGAGACGACGGACTCGACCTCGCCATGTCTCAGGACACCGTTGTCCACGAAGAGGCAGGTCAGCTGCTCCCCTATGGCCTTGTGGAGGAGTACCGCGACCACCGAGGAGTCCACGCCTCCCGAGAGCGCGCACAGGACACGGTCCCGCCCCACGGTCTTCCGGATCGCCGCCACCTCCGTGTCGATGAAGGAGGCCATGGACCAGTCGCCCTTGGCGCCGCATGCCGCGAGGAAGTTCCGGAGCACCGTCTTGCCTTGGTCCGTGTGCGCCACCTCAGGGTGGAACTGGACGCCGTAGAGCTTGCGGTCGGCATCCGCCATGGCCGCCACGGGACAGTTGTCGGTGGAACCGAGCCGCACGAAGCCCTGGGGCGGCTTCATCACGGTATCCCCGTGGCTCATCCACACCCGGACGCGGCCGGCCGCCGAAGGCCGCATCCCGTCCAGCAGCCCTCCGCCGGCCTCGAGCAGGAAGTCCGCCGGGCCGTACTCGCGCCGCTCCGCCGGCACGACCTCTCCACCGAGGAGGTAGCCCATGGCCTGCATGCCGTAGCAGATGCCGAGAATGGGGATGCCGGCCTCGAAGAGGCGCTTGTCGGGCAGCGGGGCGCCGTCGTCGTAGACGCTCGATGGGCCGCCCGAGAGAATGATCCCCTTGTAGCCGGCGGCCAGCAGCTTCTCCACGGGCTCCGTGCAGGGGACGATCTCGGAATAGACGGACAGCTCGCGGACACGGCGGGCGATCAGTTGAGCGTACTGCGCGCCGAAATCCAGGACGCAAATTTTATCCATCGGGACTCCGGGCGAGAATCACTTCACACAACTTGGGTAGCATCGGGGGCGCCGTCGGGGGCGCCGTCCCTCGAATCTTTCCCGGGCGGCGCGGGCGCAACGGCCGCTCCGCTATCTGGGCGTGCCGAGCTTCTGGGCGCGCTGGAACACCTTGCCTTCCGTCTTGATGGACGGGGCGATGATGAGCTCGGTCTGCTGCAGCTCCTTGATGCTCATGGCGCCCACCGAGCCCATGCACGTGCGGATCGCGCCGACCAGGTTCAGCGTGCCGTCCTCGGTGAAGGCGGGACCGAAAAGGATCTGCTCGAGCGGACCCGACACCCCGACCCGGATGCGCGTCCCGCGCGGCAGGTTCGAGTGCGGCGTCGCCATTCCCCAGTGGTACCCGCGCCCCGGCGCCTCCTGGGCGCGCGCGAAGGCCGATCCGATCATGACCGCGTCGGCGCCCGAGGCCAGGGCCTTGCAGATGTCGCCACCGGTGGTCATGCCGCCGTCGGTGATGATGGGCACGTAGCGCCCCTTCCGCTTGTAGTAGAAGTCCCGGGCGGCGGCGGAGTCGGCTGTGGCCGTCACCTGCGGGACGCCGACCCCCAGCACCTCGCGGCTGGTGCATGCGGCGCCGGGCCCCACGCCGATCAGCAGCGCGTCGGCCCCGCACTCCATCAGCTCGAGGCAGGCCTCGTACGTGACCGTGTTGCCGATGATGAGGGGGATCGACAGGTGCTTCTTGAGCTCGCGGAGATCCACCGGCGTGTACTCGCTGGCGACGTGGCGCGCGGTTGTGACCGTGGACTGGACCACGAAGAAGTCCGCGCCGGCCTCCTCGGCGATCTTCGCGAAGCGCTCGGCCCGCTGCGGGATTGCCGACACCATGACGGGCCCGCCGCCCTTCTTGATCTCCGAGATCCGCTTGTGGATCAGCTCTTCCTTGATGGGCTCGCCGTAGATCCCTTGGATGATCCTGGTCGCTTCTCCGAGGCTCGCGGAGGTGATCCGGTCGAGGACCTCGTCCGGGTTCTCGTAGCGCGAGAAGATGCCCTCGAGGTTGAGCACTGCGAGCCCGCCGAGGCGGCCCATCTCGATGGCGAGCTTGGGGCTGACGACGCCGTCCATGGCCGCTGCGATGATGGGGATCTGAAAGTTGCGGCCGCAGAGCTCCCACGAGATGTCCACCTCGTTGGGATTGATGGTGATCGCTCCTGGAGCCAGCGCGATGTCGTCGAAGCCGTATGCCGCCCGAGCCTTGCGCCCGCGCCCCACCCACATGCCCATGCGCTGTCGTCCTCTCCGGACCCGAGTGGCCCTGCCGCACCCCACCAGGCCCCGTATATAGGGAGCCGCCGGCCCGACCCTACCGTATTTAGGGGGAGTATACGAGCGTCACCACCACCTGTCAACCCTGCGTCGACGCGCGCCGCGGTTCCTGAGGATTTGCGCGCTCCCAGATCGCCCGCAGGCCCTCGAGAGTCAGGTCCGGGTTGACCAGATCGATGGTGCGCGCGACGCCCCGCAGTTGGCCGGCCAGCCCGCCCGTGGCGACCACCTTGATGGGCCCGCCCATCTCGGCGCGCATGCGGTCGACGAGGCCGTCCACCAGCCCCGCCCAGCCGTACATCACGCCCGACTGGATGTTGGTGACGGTGTTCCGCCCGATCGCCTCCTTCGGCTGAAGCAGCTCGACGCGGTAGAGGCGCGCCGCGCGCGAGATCAGCGCTTCGGAGGCGGTGACGAGGCCCGGGGCGATGGCTCCGCCGATGAACTCGCCCCGCGCGTTCACGCAGTCGAACGTGGTTGCCGTGCCGAAGTTGACCACGATGAGCGGCGAGCCGTAGAGCGTGACGCCGCCCACGATGTCGCAGATGCGGTCGGCTCCGACCTCCTGCGGCGCTTCCACGGCGAGCGGCACCGTGTCGCTCCTGCCCGGCTCCACGCTGAACGGCTGCACCCCGAAGTAGGCGTCGGACATGGCCTCGAGCGTCTGCTGCACGGTCGGCACCACGTTCGAGATGGCCACGCCCGTGATGCGCTGCTGCTCGATGCCGCGCGTGCTGAGGAGCGTCTGGATGAAGACGCCGTACTCGTCGGCCGTCTGCTCGCGCCGCGTCGTCAACCGCCACGACACGAGCAGCCGCGGCCCGCTGAAGACGCCGATCTTGGTGTTGGTGTTGCCGACTTCAATGACCAGCAGCATGGACCGCCTCCGTCGTAACCTCGCCCGCGACGACCCGCACCGTTTCGCCGCTGTCCGTCCGGAGCAGCAAGGCGCCGTCGGCAGCGAGGCCCACCGCGACGCCCTCGCGCCCGTCCGCCGCGCGCGCGCGGCGGCCGATGCCTTGAGCGCGCGCGAGCCAGGCTGGGAGGAGCGCGTCGAGCCCTCCCTCGACGAAGTGCCTGTAGCAGCCCTCGAGCCCGGCCAGGACCGCCTGCAGCATCGCCTCGACAGCGTGCTGGCGCCCGGTCTCGATCCGCACCGAGGTCGCGAGCGTCCGTATCGACGCCGGGAAGTCGCGCTGGTTGACGTTGAGCCCGATCCCCAGGATCACGTGCTCGATCGTACCCTCGCGCGCGGTCACCGCCTCGGGCAGCATGCCGCAGATCTTTCGCTCCCCGACCATGACGTCATTGGGCCAGCGGATCGTGGCCGTCACCCCGGCCGTTCCGAGCGCATCGACGACCGCCACGGCCGCGACCAGCGACAACTGCGGAGCCAGGCTGGGGGGAATCGGCGGCCTCAGCACGATGGACACGAGGAGGCTTTCGCCCGGGGCGTCGAGCCACTCGCGGCCGCGCCGGCCCCGCCCCGCGCTCTGGTGCGTCGCCGTCACCACCGTCCCCTCGGGGGCGCCGGCCGCCGCCAACCGGGCCGCCTCGCCCTGGGTGGACGCGACTTCGCTCAGGCGGTGGATGGTGTGTCCGAGGGCCCGCGACGGCGCGCGCGTCGTCACTGAAGCGCGGCCAGGCTCGCGGTGAGCTTTTCCAGGATCTGTCCCTGCTCGGCGAGCCGCTCGCGATCGCGCGCCACGACGTCGGCCGGCGCGCGCTCGACGAAGTCGGGGCGGCCCAGCTTGCCCTCGAGAAACGCGATCTCCTTGCGCGCTTTCTCAATTTCTTTGTGGAGTCGTTGCTTTTCGGCGGCGAAGTCGACGAGACCAGCAAGCGGCACCGCTACGTCACCACTGGCAGTCGCGACGATAGCTGACTGAGGAGGGAGTTGCCCGCCGCGGATTATGACGATCTCGGCCCTTGAGAGACTCCCGATTATGGCTGCACCGCTCTCAGTCGCGCTCGCAATGCTCGCTGATGCAGGCCTAATCACGACTTTCACTGTTGCGGAGGGAGGGATACGACTTTCACTCCTGACAGTTCGGATGGCACTCACATCGTCGAGAATAGGTGCCATGGCTGTCTCGGCGGCTTGGTCCCGTCCCTTGCGAGTGGCCTTCGGGAAGGGCGCTACCATAATCGAGTCGCCTTTATGAGGCAACCGCTGCCAGATCTCCTCCGAGATGAAGGGCATGAACGGGTGCAGCAGGCGGAGAGTTACCTCAAGAGTCTCGGCGAGGGTCCGCTGCGTCACCGCTCGTTCGATAGGATCGTTGCTTTTGTACAAGCTCTGTTTGGCGATCTCGAGATACCAGTCGCAGAACTCGCTCCAGACGAACTGGTATACGGCCATGGCCGCATCATTGAAGCGGAAGGTATCGAGCGCCTTCCGAACGGCGGCCGTCGTGGCATTCAGGCGGCTCGTGATCCACCGGTCGGCGATCGAGGGCTTCCCTTTCCGCGCGAGGGCCGGATCATAGCCGTCGAGGTTGGTCAGCACGAAGCGCGACGCGTTCCAGATCTTGTTGGCGAAGTTTCGATAGCCTTCGATCCACTCCTCGCTGATACGGATGTCTCGTCCGAGGCCGGCGAGGGCGGCCAGGGTGAACCGGAAGGCATCGGTGCCGAACTTTTCCATGACGACCACGGGATCGGCCACATTGCCCTTGGACTTCGACATCTTCTGTCCTTCGGCGTCGCGGACGATCGCGTGCAGATACACGTCGCGGAACGGGACATCGTCCATGAAGTGCATGCCGAGCATGATCATGCGCGCGACCCAGAAGAACAGAATGTCGGGCCCCGTGATCAGGACATCCGTCGGGTAAAAGGTCTTGAGATCCGGCGTCTGCTCGGGCCAGCCCAGTGTCGAGATGGGCCAGAGCCCGGAGGAGAACCAGGTGTCGAGCACGTCGGGATCCTGGCGAAGCGGGCCGCCGCACTTGGGACACTCGGTCAGGTCGGTGCGCGAGACGTGCACGCTGCCGTCCGCGTCACAGTACCAGGCGGGAATGCGGTGGCCCCACCAGAGCTGGCGCGAGATGGTCCAGGGCCGGATGTTCTCCATCCAGTGGTAGTAGGTCTTGATCCAGGTGCGCGGGTGGAGCTTGATTCGGCGCCCCCGCACGGCCTTGATGGCGACGTCGGCCAGCGGGTTGACGTTGACGTACCACTGGCGGGAGATCAGCGGCTCCACGACTGTCTTGCAGCGATAGCAGACGCCCACGGCGTGCCGGTACGGCTCGATGCGCTCGATCAGGCCCAGAGCCTGCATGTCCTCCACGATGCGCTTGCGGGCGTCGAAGCGGTCGAGCCCGGCATACTTGCCCGCCTCCGCCGTCATCCGCCCATCGAAGCCGATGACCGTCCTCGTGGGCAGCTTGTGACGCCGCCCGATCTCGAAGTCGACGGCGTCGTGGCCGGGCGTGACCTTGATGACGCCTGTTCCGAACTTCGGATCCACGGCGGTGTCGGCGACCACCTTGAGGGTGATGGTTCCGTCGACCGACGGGACCTCGAGCGTCTTCCCCACATACTTGGCGTAGCGCTTGTCCTTCGGGTGGACCGCCACCGCGGTGTCGCCCAGCTTGGTCTCGGGACGGACGGTCCCGAGCGTGAGCGGGCCATACTTGATGTAGACGAACTCCCCGTCGCGCTCCTCGCGCTCGACCTCGAGGTCCGAGAGCACCGTCTGGCAGCGCGGGCACCAGTTGACGATGTAGTCGTCCTGGTAGATCAGGCCTTCCTCGTGGAGGCGGACGAACGTCTCCCGAACGGCCCGGCTCAATCCCGCGTCCATCGTGAACCGCTCGCGCGACCAGTCGCAGGAGGCGCCCAGGCGCTTGAGCTGGCGGATGATGTTTCCGCCCGACTCCTCCTTCCACGTCCAGGCCATCTCGAGGAAGGTTTCCCGGCCGATGTCGTGCCGCGTCTTACCTTGGGCGGCCAGCCGGCGCTCGAGGATCACGTGGACGGCGATGGAGGCGTGGTCGGTGCCGGGCACCCAGAGCGCGTTGAAGCCATCCATCCGCTTGTAGCGGATGAGGATGTCCTGCAGCGTGTTGTTGAGCGCGTGTCCCCAGTGCAGCGAGCCGGTGACATTGGGCGGGGGAATGACGATGCAGTAGGGCTTCTTCGCTGAGGCGGCGGCGGCGTGGAAGAGCCCGCGCGACTCCCACTCGCGGTACCAGCGCGACTCGACGCTGCTCGGGTCGTAGCGGTCCGCGATTTCAACCATGGTAGCCCATCATTCTAGCACGGGGGCTGCGCCGGTCAGGCGCCAGCCGGACGCCCCGCGGCTCCACCAGAGCGACCACGGCGCGCGCCGGCCGTCCGGCAGCGGCGCGGCCGCCGCGACGACGGCGGTGCCGGGCGTGTCGGGGTTCTGGGAGTCGCAGGCGGCCTCCGCCAACAGCCCGACCGGCAGCCTGGCGCGGAGAGCGACGTCGGGGGCCAGCTCCGCGAGCGCCTTGCGGTCTCCCGACGCGAGCGCGGAAAAGAAGCGCGTCGCCGAGCGCCCGAGCTCCCTGTGCCAGCCGTTGAAGAGCTGGCGGCTCACGAGCGTGAGGCCCCCGCCGGGATCGGCCCGATAGCGGTCCTCCTGCTCGGCCTGGACGTCGCAGCCGGGCTTCCAGCCCGGGTAACGGACCTCGTGCCGAAGGTTGACACGGCCCGGTTTGACGTCGACCTGCGAGACCCAGAGCCCTTCGGGATAGCGCTCGGCGCTCCTCCACACCGCGAAGACGACCCCGTCTCGAACGCGCCAGAGCTCGAGCCTGAGCGGCCAGCTTCCCCACCCCGTCGCCGTGCCCGACCAGCTCACGAGGATCTCCGCGCCGCCTCCGGCCGGGGCGGCCCACGGGTACACCTCCGGCACGCCGTCTTCCTGCCACGCCCGGAGGAGCGCCGGCTTTCCCTTCGCGGAACCATAGAGCCGCACCGAGTTGCTCACGCCCTTTGCCGAGAGACGGAAGCGCCCCGCGAGAACTCCGCCGCCGAGGGGATCGATACGCAGCGACGCGCCGCCCCACGTCTCGGCGAATGCGTCGAGGCGCTCACGGATGAACTCCACCGACGCGAACGGGCCGCCGACCTGCAGGCTGTCCAGCACCTCGCCGTCCAGGAGCGCGTCCATCTCGGCCTGCGACGCCGGGTCGAGCGCCCCGCCCGTGTCCTCGACGACGGACAGGCGCGTCGCGGCGATCTCCCGAAAGCGCTCGAGCCGGTCGCCGGCGGGGCCGGCCCACGCCGGGGCGGCCGCGGCCCATGCTGTGGCGGCAGCCACGAGGACAAGGGCCAGTCCGATGAAGGGCGGGGCGGGCATGGCGCCATCGTACAATGGAGGGGCATGCTCAGGGTCCTCGACCGGTACATGATCAAGGATCTCGCCCCGCCCTTCGCCCTGGCCGTGGGCGTGCTGACCTTCTTCCTGGTCATCGACCGCGTCTACCAGCTGACCGATCTCGTCATCACCAAGAGCGTCCCCTTCCACTTCGTGCTCGGCCTCCTGCTCTTCATGCTGCCCGGCGTTCTCGCGCTCACCGTGCCGATGGCGCTGCTGGTCTCCGTGCTGCTGGTCTGCGGCCGTCTCGCCGGCGATCTCGAGGTGGCGGCGCTCAAGGCCTCGGGCGTGAGCCCGCTCAGGCTCTTCCGACCCTTCATGGGCTTCGCGGTCGTGGTCAGCGGCGCCGTCGCGACGCTGACCCTCCTGATCGCGCCCGCGGCGAGCGGGGCCTTTCAGAACCAGCTCTTCCAGATCCTCCAGACCAAGGCCACCACGGGCATGAAAGAGCGCACCTTCACCGCCTCCTTCAGCCAGATGGTCATGTACGTGGACGACATCAGCGCCTCGCAGGTCGCCCTGCGTGGCCTCCTGGTCTCGGACGAGCGCGACCCCAAGCTGTCCCGGATCATCCTTGCGCGCGAGGGGCGTCTCTTCTCCGACTCGAAGAACCGCCGCGTGACCATGCGGTTCATCGACGGCTCCGTCAGCGAGACCGATACGGGCGACGCGCGGCGCTTCCGCCTCACCGCGTTCAGCCTCTACGACCTCAACCTGCCCCTCGACAACCCCCAGCGGGCGGCTGAGCGCATCGAGAAGCCCGAAAAGGAGATGTCGCTCCAGGTGCTCCGCGAGACCATCGCCGATCTCAAGCGCCAGGGGCAGATCGTGACGCCGTTCCAGGTCGAGCTGCACAAGCGCTTCTCCCTGCCCGTGGCTCCCCTCGTCTTCATCCTCGTCGGCTTTCCCCTCGGCATCCGGACCCAGCGTGGCGGTCGCGCTCTGGCGCTCGGGTTGAGCTTGGGCGTCGTCGTCCTGTACTACGTCATCCACACCTTCCTCGAGGGCATGGCCCTGCGCGGCCGCATCCCCGCCGGCGTGGCGATGTGGCTGCCGAACGCGATCTTCGGCGCGGTCGGGCTCGGGCTCCTTCACGGCGCCACAGCGGGCACCCCCGCGTCCTGGAGACGCCTCTTCTGGCGCCTCCGCGCAGCCATGCCCCGCGGCTTCCGCAGCGTCTTCCCCAAGCGGCCCGCGGTGCAGCGCGTGAGCGCTCCCGCGGCGCGTGCGCGCGGGCCGCGGGCCTCGACCTACATCATCGACCGCTATCTGGTCGGCCAGTACCTGACCTTCCTCCTGACCGGAACGGTCGTGGTGGCGGTCCTCGTCCTCGTGGTCGACCTGATCCAGTACCTCGACCGGTTCCTCCGGGCAAAGCCGCCGTTCATCTACATCGTCCAGCACCTCTTCTACCGGCTGCCCGGCTCGCTCTACGAAGGACTGCCCCTCGTCGTCCTGGTCTCGACCGTCTTCCTCTTTCTGACGCTGACGCAGCAGCGCGAGCTCGACGCGCTCAAGGCCTCCGGCATCAGCCTCTACCGGGCCAGCCTGCCCGTCCTCCTGGTGGCCTTCTGCATCAGCCTCGCCGCGGGCCTCGTGCAGGAGACGGTGCTCCCGGGCATCAACGCCAAAGCGGAAGAGATCGACCGCGTCAAGATCCGCGGCAACCAGCCCCGGCACCTCCAGCGCCAAACACAGATCTGGTACCGCTCTTCCGACACGCGCTACCTGCGCATGGAGCTGCTGGACCCGATCGCGCGCTCGCTCGAAGGCCTGCTCGTGGTCGACATCAGCCGGGACTTTCGTCTGGTGGACCGCCTGGACGCCGGCAGGGCGGTCTGGACCGGCGAGGCCTGGATGCTGAGTAACGGCGTGTTCCGGCAGGTCGGCCCAGGCAACCAGGTCACGGTCGATGCCTTCACGGAAAGGCTGGTCAGCATGCCTGAGCAGATCAACGACCTGATCCAGGTGCAAAAGGCGCCGGAGACGATGAGCTTCCTGGAGCTGCGCGGTTACATCACCCGACTCGCGGAGACCGGGCACCAGGTCGGGAAGTACCTCGTCCAGCTCGACTCGAAGCTCTCGTTCCCGCTGGTGCACGTGATCATGGCGCTCGTGGCGATTCCCTTCGCCCTGGCGTCACCGCGCAGCGGCGGGCGCGGCGTCGGCATCGCGGTGGCCATCCTGATCTCGGTGGGCTACTGGGTGGTGAACTCCGTGGCGATCGCCTTCGCCAAGGCCGAGCTCCTGCCGCCCATGCTCGGCGCCTGGACGGCGAACATCATCTTTGCCGGGCTCGGCGCGGCGCTCTTCCTCCGCGCCCGCACCTGACCAGCAGGCCGCCGAGAAGGGCCCATCTGCTTCGTTGGCGCCCTCGGCCGCACGCTCAACGTAGAGAGACTACGCTTCGCGTGCGGCCCTTCGGGCGCCGCCTCGCATCTGGACCCTTCTCGCCGTCCTGCTAGCGCGATTCGCGGAGCTGGCGGAGCGTGTCCTCAAGCTGCTTCTGCGCCTGTCCGTAGGCCGTCCAATCGCCGCGCTTGAGCGCATCCTGCCCCCGCTGCCACAATTCCCAGGCTCTCTGGACGAGCCCGATCATTGCAGCCGGCGCCCCCAGCGCGGGCTTGCCATCGGCGCCGCGCGCCGGCGCCGGCTCGTCACCGCGGATGCGGCCGCCGAAAATGCGCTGGAGCGACTGCTCGAGCGTCGGCTCCATGGCGATCTGGTTTCCGAAGGCGACGATGACCCGACGGAGCTCCGGCAGCGCCCCCTGCTCAGCCGAGAGATAGATCGGCTGGACGTAGATCAGCGAGCCCTCGATCGGGATGGCCAGGAGCGATCCGCGGAGCACGCGCGAGCCCTGCTGGTTCCAGAGCGAGAAGGCGGCCGAGATCACGGGGTCCTGGTTCACGCGGGCGTCGATCTGGCGCGGCCCGTAGACGAGCTTCTGCTTGGGGAAGGTGTAGGCGATGAGCGAGCCGTAGTTGGGCGCATCCGAGCGCGCCGCGATGATCGCGATCATGTTGTCGCGGCGGGCCGGGTTGAAGCCCGAGAGCAGAACGAACTCTTCCGTCTTTTCCCCCGGCAATCGCATGATGGTGAAGTACGGCTCCATCTCGCGCTCCCGTCCGTCGGACGTGAGGCGCGGAACGGTCCAGAGGTCCTCCTTGTTGTAGAAGACCTGCGGATCCTGCATGTGGTACGTGCCGTACATCTTCGCCTGGAGGCTGAAGAGATCCTCCGGATAACGCACGTGCGGCCGCAGATCGGCCGGCATACGCTCGAGCGGGGTGAAGAGCCCGGGGAAAGCCCGCGCCCATGTGCGGACCAGGGGGTCCTTGGGGTCGGCAACGTAGAAGACCATGGTCCCGTCGAACGCGTCCACGGTCACCTTGACGGAGTTGCGGATGTAGTTGAGGCCGCGCTCGGGCTGGGCGTAGGGGTATCGGTCCGTCGTGGTGTAGCCGTCCACGATCCACACCAGCCGCCCGTCACCCGTGACGACGAGGTAGGGGTCGTTGTCGAAACGGATGAAGGGTGTCGCCTGTCGCACACGATCACCGACCCGCCGGTACATCATCACCCGGCTCTCGGCGCTGAGGTCATCCGAGAGCAGGATCTTGATCTCGCCGAACCGGATGGCAAACGCCAGCTTCCGCAGGAACCTGTCAACGGGCACCCCGCCCCGCCCGCTGTAACGCGAGTAGACGTTCTGGTCGCCCGAAGGGTAGTCGAGCTCCTGCGACTTCGTGCGGACGATGACGTACTCGTTGCTCAGCTCGCCGTAGTAGATCTCCGGCCGCGTGATCTTCGGGAATCCCCCCGAGACGTTCGGCGGGATGTCCTTGACGAAGAGATCGGGCAGGCCTTCGGGGGTGATCCGGTTGACCGGCCCCGCCACCAGACCGAAGCCGTGGGTGAACGTCAGGTGCTCGTTGATCCAGACCCGGCTCGGCAGGTGCTGGTAGGACATCTCGCGCGGCGAGAGCATGATCTGCCGGTACTCGCCGTTGACCGTGTACCGGTCCACGTCGACGCCGGCGAACTTATAGTAGGTGCGGATCTCCTGGAGCTGGGCGAAGCTCGTCAGCAGCGGCCGGTGGTCCCAGAGGCGGATGTTCTTGATGGTGAGGCTGTTGCGCTCGATGGCCGCGGACGTCAGCCGGTCTTCAGCGGGAAAGTCCTGCTCCTTGATCGACTCGAGGCCGTAGGCCTGCCGCGTCATGCGGATGTTGTGCTCGATGTACGGCCGCTCGGCGACGAGCTCGTTGGGCGTCACCTGGAAGCGCTGGAGCAGGGACGGCCAGACGCCCAGGCCTCCGGCCCACACCACGCCCAGGACCACGAGGCCCGCCACCAGGAAACCCCACCCTGGCCGGCTGATCTGGAGCACGCACGCGGCCGCGCACAGGAACGCGAGCGCCGTGAGCACGCTCAGCGCGGGAAGCGTCGCGTGCACGTCGGTGTACGAGGCGCCGAAGACCACGCCGCGCGCCGAGTAGACGAGCTCGTAGCGGTCGAGCCAGAACCCCAGGGCGCGCAGGAGCAGCAGCACCGCGCCGAGCCCCAGGAGGTGCGTCCGGGCGCCTGCAGCCAGCCTCGGCCCCTGGCCGGTCAGCACCAGGCTCCTCAGGAGAACGTAGGTCGCGACGCTCAACAGCAGCGTACCGATGACGAGCGTCATCGCACCGCCGTACAGGAAGCGCCAGAGCGGGAGCTCGAAGACGAAGAAGGAGAGATCGCGGCCGAACAGCGGGTCCGCGGCGCCGAAGGGGGTGGCGTTGACATAGCCCACCACCATTTCCCACGAGGCGCCGGCGCGCAGGCCGGAGAGCACGGCGATCACCGCGATGACGGGTAGCAGCAGCCGCCGGATCAGCGGCTCGAGCACCGCCCGGCCGGGCAGCCCGAGCTGGTCGTCGAGCTCCCAGAGGACGTCCGGCGCAGCCGTGCGGGCGGCGACCCAGAGGTTGCCGTACATGAAGAGGAAGACGACGCCGCCGACGCCGAGGAAGAGCCAGCCGCGCAGCGACAGCACGGTCGTGAAGACCTGCGTGAAGCCGACCTCGCGGTACCAGAGCCAGTCGGTGTACAGCGGCACCGCCTGGCCGAACCCCGCCAGGAGGATGAAGGCCAGGACCAGCCAGAAGCCCAAGCGGGGAGAGCGCCGTCCGTTCGCCATGGAGAACCTCCGGCCCCCGGGTGAGCATCCTCCGGGGGCGTCGCGGTCGAATCCGCCTGGGGCGGTTAGGTGCCGTGGGTCCAGGAGGAGAGGTACTCCTCCTGGGCAGGCGTCAGCTCGTCGATCTGGACGTCCATTGACGCGAGCTTGAGCCGGGCGATCTCGAGGTCGATGTCCCGCGGCACGACGTAGACCTTCTTCTCCAGGCTCCGGCCGTGCTTGACGATGTACTCGGCGGACAGCGCCTGGTTGGCGAAGCTCATATCCATGACGGTCGCCGGATGCCCCTCCGCCGCGGCCAGATTGATGAGCCTCCCCTCGCCCAGCACGTAGACCCGCTTGCCGCCGCGCAGGCTGAACTCCTCGACGAAGGGCCGCACCGCGCGCCGCGACTGGGCGAGCTTTCCCAGCGCCTCGAGGTCGATCTCGACGTTGAAGTGGCCGGAGTTGGCCACGATGGCGCCGTCCTTCATCTTCACGAAGTGCTCCTGCCGGATCACCGCCATGTTGCCGGTGACGGTAACGAAGATGTCGCCCACCTCCGCCGCCCGCGGCATCGGCATGACCTGGAAGCCGTCCATCACGGCCTCGAGGGCGCGCATGGGCGCGATCTCGGTAACGATCACGTGCGCGCCCATACCATGGGCGCGCGAGGCGACGCCGCGGCCGCACATGCCGTAGCCCGCGACGACGACGACCTTGCCCGCCAGAAGGACGTTCGTGGCCCGCAGGATGCCGTCGATCGTGGACTGGCCGGTGCCGTAGCGATTGTCGAAGAGGTGCTTGGTGTCGGCATCGTTGACCGCGATCACGGGAAAGGCCAGCACCCCGTCCTTCTCCATCGCGCGCAGGCGGATGACCCCGGTGGTCGTCTCCTCGGTGCCGCCGATCACGTTCTTGACCAGGCTCGTGCCGGCGTTGTGCTCGCCGTGGAGCTGGGAGATGAGATCGGCGCCGTCGTCCATGGTCACCTGCGGCCCGGTCTTGAGCACGGCCTCAAGGTGGCTGTAGTAGCGCTTGTTGTCCTCGCCCTTCTGGGCGAAGACCGGGATGCCGTACTCCTTCACGAGCGCCGCCGCCGCGTCGTCCTGCGTCGATAGCGGGTTCGAGGCGCAGAGCGCAACCTGGGCGCCGCCCGCCTTGAGCGTCATCATGAGCACCGCCGTCTCCGTCGTCACGTGCAGGCACGCGCCGAGTCGCACCCCCTTGAGCGGCAGCTCCTTGGCGAAGCGCTCCCGCACCTGCCGCAGCACCGGCATCGACTGCTCGGCCCACTCGATCTTGAGCTTGCCCGCCGGGGCCAGCGAGAGATCCTTGACGTCGTGCTCGGTCATGCCCCCGTCCTTTCGTCCATGCGATTCACACCGGGACCTGTTCGCTGCCGCGTCGATGCGGGCTCAGATGCCCGCGTCGTCGCGCAGGTCCTTGACCCGGTTCGTGTGTTCCCAGGTGAACTCCGGCTCGCTGCGGCCGAAGTGCCCGTAGGCCGCCGTCTTCTGGTAGATCGGCCGGCGCAGGTCGAGGTATTTAATGATCCCCGCCGGCGTGAAGTCGAAGTGGCGGCGGATCATCTCCTCGAGCTTGGCGTTCGCCACCTTTCCCGTGCCGAAGGTCTCCACCATGATGGAGACCGGGTCGGCGACGCCGATCGCGTATGCCACCTGCACCTGCGCCCGCTCGGCGAGGCCGGCCGCCACGATGTTCTTGGCCACGTGGCGCGCCATGTAGCAGGCCGATCGGTCCACCTTCGTCGGATCCTTGCCCGAGAACGCGCCGCCGCCGTGGGGGCAGGAGCCGCCGTAGGTGTCCACGATGATCTTGCGCCCCGTCAGCCCCGTGTCGCCCATGGGACCGCCGGTGACGAAGCGCCCGGTCGGGTTGATGTGATACGTGATCCGCTTGGGGTCGATCAGGTGCTTCGGAATGGTCGGGATCACGACATGCTCGACCAGGTCCTGCCGGATCTTCTCCAGCGTCACGTCGGGGCTGTGCTGGGTCGAGATGACCACGGTCTCGACCGACACCGGCTTGCCGTCGACGTAGCGCACCGACACCTGGCTCTTGCCGTCGGGCCGGAGGTAGTCGAGCGCGCCGCTCTTCCGCACCGCCGTCAGGCGCTGCACCAGCTTGTGCGAGAGCATAATGGGCAGCGGCATAAGCTCCTCGGTCTCCGTGCACGCGTACCCGAACATCAGCCCCTGGTCGCCGGCGCCCAGCTTGTCCACGCCCATGGCGATGTCGCCCGACTGTTCGTCGATGGCCGTGATCACAGCGCAGGTCTCGTAGTCGAAGCCGTACTTGGCGCGCGTGTAGCCGACCGCCTTGATGGTCTCGCGGGCGATCCTCGGAATGTCCACGTAGCAGGACGTGGTGATCTCGCCCGCCACGACGACAAGCCCGGTGGTCAGGAGCGTCTCGCACGCCACCCGCCCCGTCGGGTCCTGGGCCAGGATAGCGTCCAGGACGGCGTCGGAGATCTGGTCTGCGATCTTGTCCGGATGCCCCTCGGTCACCGACTCCGAAGTGAACAGGTACTCCTCACGCGCCATCGTCTTCCTCCCTGGGGTGTGCCCGTCGTCCAGTGGATGCGGTGCGCGCCGTCTCAGGACGCGCTTGTGGGAGAGTAGCATGGGTGCTCATACCCCTCAAGGGAAATGCCCGCGCGCCGCATCTTCGAGGGCGCGCCGTCAGGCAGCGCGCTCAGCCTGAACCGCGCTTAGTCGGACCGTGGGATCGAGCGCGGGACGATGCGAAGCTCGCCCTCCCACGATCCGCCGGGCGCCAGCGCCAACGGCCAGCTGACAAGGACGGCCGAGCCCTGGTAGATCCGCTCGAATCCGGCTTCGGAGAGCGATACCGTCTCGATCGGCGCCCAGCCGGCGCCGCCCGGGCCGCTCCAGCCGATCTCGACCTCGCAGCCGATCCACTCGTCCACCAAGGTGAGACTCGCCGCGCTCGCGAGCGAGCCGCGCGAGCCCAGAGAGGGCGAGCCCGGGAGCCGGTAGTACCGCCCCGGGGCGTCGCCCGCCGTCAGCGCGAGATTGAGCTGTACGGCCCACGTGCCCTCGAACGCCTCGTCGCCGTGCCACGTGAGGCTGTAGCGGGCGCGGAGCCCGGCGCCTTCCGCTCCGATTCGTATCCGCTTCTCGACGGCGAGCGGCAGGCCGTCGAGGGCCGTCGGGCCGAGCGCGATCTCGACCTCGCCGCTCCGCTCGACGATCTCGCTCGGCATCGGCGTCTCGCCCATCGCTGCCCGCGCCACCGCCCAGGGGGCGAGCGGATCGGGAGGCGCCCCGGGAGCGAAGACCCCGTCGAGGAGCGACGCGCGCCTGAACGGGTCGTAGTCGAGCAGGTCTGCTAAGCCCTCTTCCTTGGACCCCGGAGCCGCGTGGATAGTCGTGACTAGGCCGCCGCCCGACACGGCCGCGCTCTCCTTGACGCGGCCGTGGTACATCTCGCGACGTCGGGTGAACACCCCGGCTATATCGAGATCGCGCGGGCGGAAGGCGAGCTCCGTCACCGTGCCGCCCGCTTCCGGGCGGAGCGTCACGCAGAGCTCGGGCGTGCGCACCCTGAGCTCGGCGCGACCGTCGCCGTCCACGTCGTCGCGCGCCCAGGAGAGCGCCGGAGCGCCCAGCACATCGTCGAGCCGCCGCTCAGCGGCCAGGAGCGCGCTCCCAACGGCGCGCCGGAGGTGCGGCAGGTAGCAGCCGCCGAAGACGCCGTGCCAGTAGGCGTCATTGCCCTGGCCGCGCCAGAGGTCTTCGCGCGCGGCGGCAAGGCGCGGGTCGTCCGGGCGCCGCGCCAGCGCGTCGTGGAGCCGCTCCGACAGGCGCAGCATGCGCCGGTACGCGTCGCCCGTCTCCGGATACTTCACGAGGAAATTGCGCCAGAAGCCGCCCCGGAGGAGCCGCGCCAGGCGTAGGCCGTCGGGCAGCGCCAGGAGCCGCCGGCGCGCCTCTTCGAGCTCCTCGCCCATGGCGGCGGGCAGCGCCCACTCGCCCATCTCGGTGTAGGAGGCCGTGGGCAGGTACACGCGTCCGGCCGCCGGCGCCGCGTCGAGCCAGGCCGAGAAGGTGGAGAGCGTGATACCCGGCGCTTCGGCGAGTGCCTCGAAGAAGCGCGCGAGCCACCCCTCGTCGTAGGCCAGGCGGTGAGTGCCGGGCCACACGCCGAACTTCTCGCCGTCGTCGAAGAGCGTCACCGCTCCCGAGCCCCGCCGCTCACCGAGATACCGGATGGTCTCCGCCGGCTCGGCGAAGGGCACGAGGTAGCGCAGCCGTTGGCTGATGGGAAAGACGGCGACCGTCGCGCCTTGCTCCTCCGTCAGATAGTAACCGCCCAGCGACTCAGGCTCGAGGCCGGCCAAGGCGAAGTGCGCGTCGTCCAGGACCACGAACTCGACGCCCGCCCGCCTGAGTGCCTTCGGCATGTGCGGCTCCCAAACCCTCTCGGCCAGCCACATGCCGCGAGGCTTCACACCGAAATTCTCGCGCAGGAACTCGCTCAGCGCCTGGATCTGGCCCACCTTGTCCGCGTCCGGGAGCATGGACAGGATGGGCTCGAAGAAGCCGCCCGTCAGAAGCTCGATGCGGCCATCGGTCGCGAGCCGGCCCAGGAGGTCGAAGGTCGGCCGTGCCCGCTCGCGGAGGAAGGCCAGGAGGCCTCCCGAGCAGTGCACGGTCAGGACGACGCCGGGAACGGCGCGCGCGGCTTCGAGGAACGGGTGGTACGCCGACTGCGCGGCGTCCAGGATGACCGAGTCGAAGTTTCCGGCGGGCTGGTGGTTGTGGACCCCGAAGAGGAAGCGAAGGCCCTCACTCACGGTCGATGTCCCGGTGCCGCACCACGGGCGCCAGGCCCGCGCCCTCAAGGGAGCGCCGAAGCAGCTCCACGAGGGTCACCGAGCGGTGGCGGCCTCCGGTGCACCCCAGGGCGACCGTCAGGTAGGCCTTGCCCTCCCGGCGGTAGAGCGGCAGGAGGAAGCGCAAGAGGTCCTCGATCTTCGCCAGCAGCTGGCGGCTCTCCTCGAACGACATCACGAACTCTTCCACCGGGGCGTCGCGGCCGTCGAGGCGCTTGAGGCCCTCCACGAAGTGCGGGTTCGGCAGGAAGCGGACGTCGAAGACGAGGTCGGCGTCGTAGGGCGCCCCGTGCTTGAAGCCGAAGGACATGAGCGAGACCGTCAGCGCGTCACGCGGCCCCTGGGGCCCGTAGCCCTCGACCAGGCGCTCCTTGAGCTGGTGGACCGAGAGGCCCGTGGTGTCGATGATCTGGTCCGCGCTCTCGCGCAGGTTGGCGAGCGCCCGGCGCTCCGCGCGGATGCCCTCGAGGACGGTCCCGCCAGCGGCAAGGGGGTGGCGGCGGCGCGTCTCCTGGTAGCGCCGCACGAGGGTCTCCTCCGCCGCCTCGAGAAAGACCACCTCGGGCTTGTGCCCCTGGGCGCGGAGCTCGGCGAGCGTCTCCATCAGGTGGGCGAGGTACTCGCCCTCCCGGATGTCCACCCCGAGGGCGATCAGGCGCATGTCGCGGCTCGAATGCGCGCAGAGCTCCGCGAAGGTCGGGATCAGGGTCGTCGGCAGGTTGTCCACGCAAAAGTAGCCGAGGTCCTCGAGGCACTTGATCGCGAAGCTCCGGCCCGCGCCCGACATGCCGGTGATGATCACGAACCGCAGCGCCGGGACGGCCGCGGGCTCGGGTCCGCTCACCGCGGTCACCGCTTCTTGGGCGTGAAACGCCGCTGGTGGGAGGGCATGATGCCCAGCTCCTCCCGGTACTTGGCGACGGTCCGTCGCGCGATGTTCAAGCCCTGCCCCCGGAGCACCTGGGCGACCTCCTGGTCGGAGAGCGGCTTGCCCGAGGCCTCCGCAGCGACCATGTCGCGGATCTTCTTCTTGATCGAGACGGAGGAGACCATCTCGCCGCTGTCCGAGGCGATCCCGCTGTGAAAAAAGTACTTCAGCTCGAACAGCCCCTGCGGCGTCTCGACGTACTTGTTCGTGGTGACGCGGCTGATGGTGGACTCGTGCATCCCGATGTCCTCGCCCACGTCGCGCAGCGCGAGCGGCCGCAGGTGGGCGATGCCCCTGTCGAGGAAGTCGCGCTGGAACTTGACGAGGCTCTGCGTCACCTTCCGGAGCGTCCGCTGGCGCTGCTCGACGCTCTTGATGAGCCACACGGCGGAGCGGAGCTTCTGCTCCACATATTGCTTGGCCTCGCCGTCCGAGCGGCGAAGAAGCGAGCGGTACAGCGCGTTGACCCGGAGGCGCGGGATGCCCTCCTCGTTGAGCACGACGACGTAGTCCTCGCCCACCTTGTGGATCGAGACGTCGGGGGCGATGTAGCGCTGGTCGGAGACCGCGAAGCGGCGGCCGGGCTTGGGCTCGAGCGCCTGGATCTCCTCCACCGACTCCATGACGCGGTCGAGCGGCAGCTTGAGCGCCCGCGCGATCTCCGTGTAGCGGCGCCGCTCGAGGTCCTCGAAGTGCTTCTCGACGATCTCGACGGACACGGGGTCGGGCTCGGAGTCGGCCGTCAGCTGGAGGAGCAGGCACTCGTGCACGCTGCGGGCGCCCACGCCCGTCGGGTCGAACCCCTGCACCAGCCGGAGGGCCTGCTCCACCTCCAGGACGGTGGCGCCCATGCCGAGGGCGATCTCGTCCACGTCCGCCCGGAGGTAGCCGTCGTCGTCGATGTTGCCGATGATGCCCTCGCCGATGGCGACGGTCCGCGGATCGTCGGTCGCCCAGCGCAACTGCTCGTTCAGGTGCTCGTCGAGAGAAGTGCCCGTGCGGCCCAGGTTCTCGAACGGCAGGTCCTCCCGCTCCTCCGTGGACACGGGCGTCCGCTCGTCGGGCTCGTCGAAGACCGCCTGTGTCAGGTCGAAGGGCAGCTCGTCGGCCCGCTCGCCGTCCACGGAGCTGGTCTCCTTGGACACGGGCTCGACGGGCGCGGGGGCGGCCTCCATCTCCGGCGCTCCGGGTTCGGTCGGGGCCTGCGCGTCCGCGTCCACGTCCTGCGTCTCCTCCGGCAGCTCCTCCAGGAGCGGGTTCTCCTCGAGCTCTTTGCGCACGACCTGCTCGAGCTCGAGCGTGGAGAGCTGCAGCAGCTGGATCGCCTGCTGGAGGAGCGGGGTCATCACGACCCGCTGGGTCTGGCGAAGGGACAGGCGCATGGGTTAGACGGTCCGGGCGGGCCGCATCAGAGCGAGAATTTCTCGCCGAGGTAGATCTCGCGTGCCTTGGGGTTGTTCGCCAGCTCGCTGGCCGTGCCGGAGGCCAGGATCTTGCCGTTGTGCAGGATGTACGCGCGGTCCGTAATCGCGAGCGTCTCCCGGACATTGTGGTCGGTGATCAGGACCCCGATGCCGCGGTCCTTGAGCCGGCCGACGATCTCCTGGATGTCGCCGATGGCGATCGGGTCGATGCCGGTGAACGGCTCGTCGAGGAGCAGGTACCGCGGGTTCGTGACGAGCGCGCGCGTGATCTCGAGGCGCCGCCGCTCGCCGCCCGAGAGCGTGTAGGCCTTGTGCCGCGCGAGCCTCGTCAGATCCAGCTCGGCCAAGAGGACCTGGAGCTTGGCCTGGCGTTCGTCGTGGGAGAGGTCGAGGGTCTCCAGGATGGCCAGCAGGTTCTCTTCGACGGTCAGCTTGCGGAACACCGACGATTCCTGAGGCAGGTAGCCCATGCCCAGCCGGCAGCGCTTGTACATGGGCAGGTCCGTCACTTCGCGCCCTTCGAGATAGATCCGGCCGCCGTCGGCCCGGAGGAGCCCGACGATCATGTAGAAGGACGTCGTCTTGCCGGCGCCGTTGGGCCCGAGGAGCCCCACGACCTCGCCCCGCTGGATGTCGAGGCTGACCCGGTCCACGACGAGCCGGTTCCTAAACCTCTTCCTCAAGCCCTGGGCTATCAGGCCTTCCATATCAGGGACATATGGGCCCATTCGGGCCCATCTTGATCTCGGTTTTTGGGCGCTCCTGGTAGAAGATGGCCTTGACGCGCTCCTGCTTGCCTCCCTCGGCCAGGCTCCGGTCCTCGGCGAGGTAGATGGTGATCCGCTCGCCGGTAACGATGTCGGCCCCCCGCCACACCCGCGCGTTGCCGATGAGCACCATACGCTGCTCGGCGTCGTAGTACTCGGTGCGGCCGGCAGTCCCCATGCGGCAGTCGCGGGTGATGATCCGGACATTGCCGGTAGACACCACGCGCTCGATGCGGTCCGTCTTGGAGTCCGTGTACACTTCCATCCGGTCGGCGTACTGGACCGAGTTGTTCTGCTTGGCCACGACGTTGCCCTTGAAGACGGAGAGCCCTTCCTTCTGCATGCTCTCGAGGCTGTCGGAGTCGACGATCACCGGCCCATTCTTGCCTTCGGTACCCGGCGCCGCGGGCGGGGTCAACGTCGGGCCCGAGGCCGCGGGGCGCGGCTTAACAGCGCCCTGCTGCTGGGCCGCCGCTATTCCCGTGAACACGACGACGATGAGGAGAGCTACGCCGAGCGCGGGCGTCACAACGGGGAACTTCACGATTTCTTCTTCTTGACGGGAGCCGGAGCCGCTGTCGTCTTGGTCCCGCCGAAGGTCGCCGTGACGCGCCCGTGGACGAGCGTGATCTCTTCGGAGGGGCGGACTTCGAGTCCGGTGCCCTTGACCACCCCTCCGCCCCTATAGATGGTCACCGGCTGGTCCGTCCACGCCCTTCCCTCTGCGTTGCTCCACCGCAGCACCGTCGTCTCCACGCGCAGCCCCTCGCTGGACACCAGGACGACTTTGCCGCGCAGCTCGACGTCCCGGGTGTCCTGGACGAGGTCGCCCTCATCGCTCGTCACCTTCCAGTGCCTGCCGGGCTCTTCGACCCCGATCGTCACCTTCCGGAGAACGGTCTTACCGGTCCCCGGATAGGACTCCGCCTGCTCAGCGTCGAGGCTCCAGCGATAGCTCCCGCCCTTGGCGTCCTCCTGGATGTGGATCTCCTTGATCTCCTGGTCGGCTTGCGAGGACACAACTTCTTGTCGGGGGGCCGAGGCGCGATGTCCCTTGACGATGAGGACACCGATCACGACCGTCACGAAGAGGATGACGCCAAGAGCGATTCCGGTGGCTGCACGGTCCATATGCAATTTCGGTACCACGGTAGCACACCACCACTGGCCGGGCAAAGAAGAAAGCCCGGCAGCGCCGCGCTTTGAGGCCTACTCGCGGGGGGGCCAGGCCTTGCGGGATCGAAGCAGGAACTCGACGGCTTCTCTCACGGCGCCATGCCCACCGGCCGATCGGGAGACCCAGCCCGAAGCTCGCCGCACCTCGGGTACGGCGTCCGCCGGAGCCATGGCAAGTCCGGCGATCCGCATGACGGGCAAGTCGACCAGGTCGTCGCCCATGACGGCGGTCTCGGCCGCCTTCACGCCGAGCCGCGCCAGGAGACCGCGCAGCAAGGATTCCTTGTCTGCGACTCCCTGGTGCACCTCGACGACTCCAAGCTCGCTCATCCGTCGGGTCACCGCCGCCGAGGCCCGCCCCGAGACGACCGCGATCTCGACACCCGCGCGCCGCGCGACCTGTATGGCGAGCCCGTCCCTGACATGAAAGCGCTTGGTCTCTTCGCCCGAGGCGCCGTAGACCAGAACGCCGTCGGTGAGGACGCCGTCCACGTCGAGGACCAGCAGGCGGATCCTCGCGGCCCTGGACGGAGTCTTCGTCTTCACACGATCTTGGCGCGGAGGATATCGTGGATGTGGATGACGCCGGTGGGGCGGCCGCTTTCGTCCGTGATGACGAGGCTCGTGATCACGCCCTCCATGAGCGCCAGCGCCCGGACGGCGAGCTCGTCGGCGCCTATCCGCTTGGGGTTGGCGGTCATGCAATCCCCCGCCCGCCGGTCGAGAAGCGCCCCATGCGCCAGCTGCTGGCGTCTCAAGTCGCCGTCGGTGATGATCCCCACCAGGCACCCGGCCCCGTCCACCACGGTCGTCACGCCGAGCCGCTTGGCGCCCATCTCCTCGATCGCTTCCTTCATCGTCGCCGTCTCTCTGACCACCGGCACGGCATCACCCGTGTGCATGAGGTCCCGCACCCGGAAGAGCGACTGCCAGCCGAGCGCGCCTCGCGGGTGAAGCGCGGCGTAGTCCTCCGGGCCCAGCCCCCGCAGGTCCAGGAGCGCCATGGCGAGCGCATCGCCCATGGCGAGCGCCGCCGTCGTACTCGACGTGGGCGCGAGATTCATCGGGCATGCTTCCTCCGCGACGCCCACGTCCAGGATCACGTCCGCCTGCCGCGCCAGCGTCGAGGCGGGGCTTCCCGTGAGGAGGATGAGGGGCACGCCGAGCCGCTTGATGGCGGGCAGCACGGCCAGGACCTCGTCGGTCTCACCGGAGTTGGACAGGGCCAGGATCAGGTCGTCTCTCGCCACCATGCCGATGTCGCCGTGGACGCCCTCGGCCGGATGGAGAAAATACGCGGGTGTCCCCGTGCTGGCCAGCGTGGAGGCGATCTTCCTCCCGATCAACCCCGACTTGCCCATCCCTGTCACGATCACCCGGCCGCGACAGCCGTGCATCAGCTCGACCGCGCGCACGAAACGATCATCGAGACGGCTCCGGAGCCCTCCGATGCTCTCGGCTTCGAGGCGCAGCACCCGATCGGCCATGGCGAGCAGCCGTAGGCGATCCGTCACCGCGCCGCGCTCCTGAGGCCGGATACGATGGCTCCGATTTCCTCGAGCAGCCGCGGCAGGTCGTCGAGCCGCAGCATGTTCGGCCCGTCGGAGAGCGGGCGACCGTCGGGCATCGTCCGGTCAGGGTCCTCGTGGATCTCCATGAAGAGGGCGTCCACGCCGACCGCGACGGCAGCCCGCGCCAGCGCCTGAACGTATTGCCGCTCGCCGCCGGAGCGATCTCCCGCTCCGCCGGGGAGCTGTACCGAGTGCGTCGCGTCGAAGACCACGGGGCAGCCGAAGCCGCGCATGATCGGGAGCCCGCGGAAGTCTACCACGAGGTTGTTGTAGCCGAAGGAGGCGCCCCGCTCCGTCAGCAGAATGGCCTCATTGCCGGTCGAACGGATCTTCTCCACGACATTGCCCATGTCCCGAGGGGCCAGGAACTGCCCCTTCTTCACGTTCACCGGCTTGCGCGTGCCGCCGCAGGCGAGGAGCAGGTCCGTCTGGCGGCAGAGGAAGGCCGGCACCTGGAGCACGTCGAGCACCTCGGCGGCCGGACCGACTTCCGAGACGTCGTGGACGTCCGAGAGCACGGGCAGCCCGGTCGCCTCTTTCACGCGCCCGAGTATCCTCAGGCCCTCCTTGAGCCCCGGCCCCCGATAGGAGTGGACCGACGAGCGGTTGGCCTTGTCATAGGAGGACTTGTAGATGAAGGGCACCTTGGCGTCGCCCGTGATGCGCCGGAGGCGCTCGGCCATCATCAGGGCGTGGCGCTCGTCCTCGATGGCGCACGGGCCGGCGATGAGCGCCAGCGGCGCGCCGCCGCCGATGACGACGCCGCCAGCCACCTGCACCGGCCGCGTGCGCGGCTCCGCCGTCATGCCGCGGCCTGGTGGTCCATGGCGGCGCGGATGAACGCCGCGAAGAGCGGGTGCGGCGCCCACGGCTTGGAGCGGAACTCCGGGTGGAACTGCCCCGCGACGAACCACGGATGCCCGGGCAGCTCGACGATCTCGACCAGCTGCTTCTCGGCCCAGATCCCGGAGATGCGGAGCCCGCCCGCCTCGAGTGCCTTCAGGTAGTCGTTGTTGACCTCGTAGCGGTGGCGGTGGCGCTCCTGGATCACCCCCTGCCCGTAGGCCCGCGAGGCGGCCGTGCCTTCGGCCAGGACGACCGGGTAGAGGCCGAGACGCATCGTGCCGCCCTTGTCCGTGATATTGCGCTGCTCGGGCAGGAGGTCGATGACGTTGTGCGCGGGCTTGGGGTCGAACTCGGTCGAGTTGGCGCCCTCGAGCCCGCACACGTGCCGCGCATACTCGATCACAGCGCACTGCATGCCGAGGCAGATCCCGAAGTACGGCACCTTGCGCTCCCGCGCGTGGCGGATCCCCTGGATCTTCCCCTCGATGCCGCGGTCGCCGAAGCCGCCCGGCACCAGGATGCCGTCGAGCCCCTCGACGTGGCCGGCCAGCCCCTCGCGCTCGAGGCGCTCGGCGTCGACCCACGCCACGTCCACCGCCACTTCATGGGCGATCCCGCCGTGCGCCAGCGCCTCGTACAGGCTCTTGTACGAGTCCTTGACCTCGATGTACTTGCCGACGATCCCGATCCGCACCCGGCCGCGGGGCGCCTTGATGCGGCGGACGATCTCCTCCCAGCGCGAGAGATCGGCGGGCCGCTGCGGGAGGCCGAGGAGCCTGCAGATGCTCTCGTCGAGCCCCTGCTCGTGAAAGGTCAGCGGCACCTCGTAGATCGTGTCCACGTCACGCGCGGCGACGACGGCTTCCTCCTCGACGTCGCAGAAGAGCGCGATCTTCGACTTGATGGCGGGCGTGAGCAGGTGCTCCTTGTCGGTCCGGCACAGTAGCACGTCGGGCTGGATCCCGATCGCGCGCAGCTCCTTGACCGAGTGCTGCGTCGCCTTGGTCTTGAGCTCGCCCGCGGCCTGGATGAAGGGCACGAGGGTCAGGTGAACGTAGATGACGTTGTCCTTGCCGACGTCCTTCTTGAACTGCCGGACCGCTTCGAGGAACGGCAGCCCCTCGATGTCGCCCACCGTGCCGCCGATCTCCACGATGAGCACGTCCACGCCCGATGCGACCTTGCGTATCGAGGCCTTGATCTGGTCCGTGATGTGCGGGATGACCTGCACCGTGCGGCCGAGGTAGTCCCCGCGCCGCTCCTTCTCGATCACGGTGCCGTACACCTTGCCCGCCGTGATGTTGTTGTCCCGCGTCGTCTGGGCGGAGGTGAAGCGCTCGTAGTGCCCGAGGTCGAGGTCGGTCTCGCCGCCGTCGTCGGTGACGTAGACCTCGCCGTGCTGGTAGGGGCTCATGGTGCCCGCGTCCACGTTGATGTACGGGTCCATCTTGAGCAGCGTCACGCGGAAGCCCCGGGCCTCGAGCAGCGAGCCGATGGAGGCGGCCGCAAGTCCTTTGCCCAGGGACGACACGACGCCACCCGTCACGAAGATGAATTTCGGGGTCACCGGGACTCTCCTTTCCTCGTCAGCGCCTCGATCCAATCGGCGACGGCCGCGCGCTCATCGTCCTTCGTCCGCACGCGCCCGTCGAGTCTCAAGTCGCGCAGCAGGCCGAGCGCCTGCGCCACCCGCGGCCCGCGCGGCACGCCCGCCGCGACCACATCGTCGCCCGAAGACAGCGGCCGCGCCCCGCGCCCCTGTCCCAGGAACCACTCGATCCTGCCGCGCGCCCTGCGGCCGCCGCAGAGCCACGCTCCGAGCAGCGCCACCTCCCGCGCGGGCCGGAGCGTCTCGGCGACCTGGCTGGGCCGCCGCTGCACCTGCGCCCCGACACGCCGCGCCAGGGAGCGCGCGGTCGTCGCGTTGAGCCGCGCGGCGTCGACCCCCGCCACGGCGAGCCTCCGCAGGCACCGCTCCGCCGTGGCCTGAGGCTGGTCGAAGAGCAGCGCCACGAGGGCCAGCCCCCCCGCCTCGACAGCGACGCCCGCGCCGTGGGCCCAGGCGGCGAGGCTGCGCGCGGCACTGAGGCGCCCGCGGCTCCGGCGGGTCACGCGAAAGCCGGGATCCCAGATCCTCAAGGCTCCCCAGCCGAGCAGCAGGCCGAGTACGCCCCAGGGGTCCGGCTCGTCCATCACCAAGTCCAGCTCCGCGTGGAGCCGTTGTCCGGAGAGGGCCGGGTACTCGCCCGCCCTCCACGCGAGCGCCAGCGCTCTGCTGAAGCTCGCATCCGGTTTGAGCCCGAGCCGCGCCGCATACCGCGCGCCCCTCCAGATCCGCGTCGGATCCTCGACGAAGGACAGCGGGTGCAGGACCCGGAGGCGCCGCGCGGCCAGGTCACGCTGGCCGCCGAAGGGGTCGAGCAGGCGACCCCACGCGGAAGGGGCCAGAGCGATGGACATGGCATTGACCGAGAAATCGCGCCGTCCAAGGTCCAGGTCGATCGAAGCCGGGCTCACGTCCGGCAGGGCGCCCGGCATGCCATAACGCTCGCGACGCGCGGAGGCGATATCCACGCGCCCGATTCGAGTGCCATCGGGTGTCGTACCGCCTTCGAGGGACGCCGTGCCGAAAGCGGCGTGGACCACCAGGTGACCGCCCGTCTCCTCCGCGAGCCTCCGCCCGAAGGCGATGCCGTCACCTTCCACGACGAGGTCGAGGTCGGGCGCGCGCGCCGGAGCGCGAACGAGGAGGAGGTCCCGGACGAAGCCGCCGACAGCAAAGACCGCCTGCCCCTGCGCCTCGGCGAGCTTGCCGGCGGTGCGAAGCAGCCAGAGCCTCGCCTCTCCGTCTCCGCCCTGGAGGCGCTCGAGTCTCGCGATGGTCGAATTGGCGGACGTCTCCGGACGGAGCGACGGCTCGACGATGCCCACGGCCCGCCGGCCCTCGCGCACGAGCACCGCGGCCGCGCCGCCCTGAAGCAGCCGCCTCACCGCGATCTCCCCCGTTCCGGCCGTCACCGAGGGCAGGCCGACATAAGCGATGTCGAGCCAGCGCCATCTCCCGAAGCCCCATGCCGCCGCGCGCTCGAGATCCTCCCGCCGCGCTGCCGCGCGGAGGTCCGTCACCACGTGGGCGTGAGCCGCCCGCGCCACATCGAGCGCCTTCCGCACGCTCGTGGAGCCCGGCACCTTCGCCACCCGCCGGTCCATGAGATCGGCCGCGCGCGGCTCGACCTGTGGGTACGCGTGTCCGTGCCTGGCCATGTCCTAGCTGGCCTTGCTGATCGCGCGGGGGTGGAACTTCCGGTACATCGCGCGGACGGCGGAGGACGGCAGGTGGGTGTAGATCTGCGTCGTCGCGATGTCGGCGTGGCCGAGCATCGCCTGGACCGAGCGCAGGTCGGCGCCGCGCTCCAGCAAATGGCTCGCGAAGGAGTGGCGCAGGGTGTGCGGGGAAACCGCGCTCCGCAGCCCCGCCCGCCTTGCCGCGCGCTTGATGACGGACCAGAGGGACTGCCGCGACAGCGGACGGCCGTAGCGGTTGAGAAAGAGGGTCCCGGGGTCGCTCCGCCTGACGAAGCCTGGGCGGGACGTGGACACGTAGCGCTCCACCCACCGGAGCGCCTGGGCGCCGACCGGCACGAGACGCTGGCGGCTGCCCTTGCCGGTGGCCGTGACGTACCCCGCCGTGATGTTGAGGTCCTCGAGCCTGAGCGTCAGGCACTCCGAGGCCCGCAGCCCTGAGGCGTAGAGCAGCTCGAGCATGGCGCGGTCCCGGAGGCCCTCGGGGGCAGAGAGGTCCGGCGATTCGACGAGAGTCCCCGCGTCTTCGATCGAGAGCGTGCGCGGCAGCCTGCGCGCCGGGCGCGGCGATTCGAGGTGCTCCGTCGGGTCCCGGCGGATCTCACCCGAGGCCAGGAGAAAGCGATAGAAGCCGCGCACGGCGGAGAGATGCCGCGCCGAGCTCCGGGCCCCGAGCCCGTGGCGCCTCAAGTCCTCGAGGTAGTCGCTGAGGTCGCCCACGCGCGCCGTCGCCACTGAGCGCCGCTGGTGCTTCAGGAAGGCCGTGAAGCCGGCGAGGTCGTGGCGGTAGGCGGCGAGCGTGTGGGGTGAGGCGCCCCGCTCCGTCTGCAGGGCGGCGAAAAACTCGCGGACCGCGTCCATCACGCTCTCCGGGGCCCGGACACAGCGACGCCCCGGTACCGGCCCTTCCGTACTGCCGAGGCCGTGACCGGGGCGTACCCGACCCACCGCAAAAGCATGACGAAGTCTATCACCCGCTCCCCGCCCCCGGCAAGGTTTGCCCGCGCCGCCGCAGCATGCCGAAGAGCGCGCCGAGCTCAGGCGCCCGGAGCGCCGCGGCCGCAAGCAGGTAGACGAGCATACCCGCGGCCAGCGCGCCCAAAGTCCACGCGGCGCCTGCCCACCCCGCGCCCAGCCGCGCGCCGGCCCAGACGCACCAGAGGAGGAGCGCCGCCGACGCGCCGCCGGTGCGAAGCAGCGAGGCCGCCATCTCCCGGCCGCCGATCGGCCCGAGCCGCCGGCGCAGGAGCCAGCAGAGCAGCAGCAGGTTGACGTAGGCCGACAGCGAGGTAGCCAGCGCGAGCCCCGCGTGCTGGAGCGGCCACATGAGGGCGAGCGCGAGGACAACGTTGGCGGCGACGGATGCGAGCCCGGCCCAGACGGGCGTCCGGGTGTCGCCGAGCGCATAGAATGTCTGCGCGGCGATCCGCGTGGCGGAGAACGCGGGCAGGCCGACCGCGTAGCCTGCCAGGGCCTGGGTCGTCGCGACCGCATCAGTAGGCGTGAACTCACCGCGCTCGAAGAGCAGCTTGACGATCGGATGGCCGAGCGCGATCAGGCCGACAGCCGCGGGCAGCGCGACGAATACCGAGAGCCGGAGCGAGAAGCCGAGCATGTCCGTCAGCGCGCGATGCTCTCCCCGCGCGGCCTGGCCCGACATGCTGGGCAGGGCCGCCGTCGCAAGGGCGATGCCGAACACTCCGAGGGGGAATTCCATCACGCGGTCGGCGTAATAGAGATAGGACACGGTGCCCTCGGGCAGCAGCGAGGCCAGGAGCGTGTTCACGAGCACCGTCACCTGGACCGCGGCCAGCGCGAAGACCGCGGGCCAGAGCCTGCCGGCAATCAATCTGACGGCGGGATGCGACCACTCGACCGAGGGACGGAGCGGGACTCCCAGCCGCGCCAGCTCAGGCAGCTGGACGAGCAGCTGGCCGGCGCCACCGACGAGGACACCCACCACCAGGGAGAAGACCGGCGGCGACATCCTGCCCGCCAGGAAGAGCACCGAGAGGATCATCGCGACGTTGAGCACCGCCGGGCCGAAGGCCGCGGTGAAGAAGCGGTGCTGGGCATTGAGCGCTCCCATCGCCAGTGCGGCAAGCCCCACGAGCAGGAGGTACGGGAACATCAGGCTCGTCAGCCTCCCGGCCAGCCCGATCAGCTCGGGATCGTCGGCCCAGCCCGGCGTCATCACCCGCACGATCCACGGCGCGAGCAGCATGCCGAGGCCCGAGACAACGCACAGGACTACCATGGCGACACCCGTGACCGCTCGGACCATGCGGCCGAACTCTGCTCGGCCGGCCCGTTCCAGGTATTCCGTGAAGACGGGGATGATGGCGGTGGACAGCGCCCCCTCGGCCAGAAGCCGCCGGAGCAGGTTGGGGATACGGAAGGCCACGAAGAAGGCGTCGGTCACCGGCCCCGCGCCGAAAGCCCGCGCCATGACCATGTCGCGCACGAAGCCGAGCACGCGGCTTGCGAGGGTGGCGGCCCCGATGACGCCCACGGCCCGCACAACCCCGTGCTGCACCGCCCGCCGGTCTTCGTTCACGGCGACATTGCCCCGTAGTGGGTCAAGTTGCGAGCCAGACGAGGCCCGAGGGAGCCAGCGACGCGAGGCGTACGTGGAGGTTCGAGCTGAGTGGCGCAGCCGCGAGGCGAGGGCTGAGACAGTTGTACGTCGAGCGTCGCCGGCGACCGAGAACATGGCGGTGCGAGCTGAGCGGCTTCGCCGTGAGGCGAGGGCTGAGTAGATCTGGCGAAGCAAATTGGCCCACTACTCATTGCCCTTGACAGTCGCGGACATGGACGGTACCGTCTACTGTCGTTCAACGCGCAAAGCACCCAGGCCCCCGTCACGCGTTTCATGCACGTTTTTACCAAGGGAGGAAGTTCACCGTGGCCAACACCCGCTCCGCCAAAAAGCGGATCAAGCAGAACCTGAAGCGACGCCTGCGCAATCGCGCGGTGCGCAGCACCATCCGCTCGTCGGTGAAGACGGCGCGCGCGGCGGCCACCGAGAAGACCCCGCAGGCGAAAGAGGCCGTGCTCGAGGCCATCCGCATCCTCGACCGGGCCGTGAGCCGCGGCATCATCCACCGCAACACCGCCGCCCGCAAGAAATCGGCCCTGGCCCGCTCGATCGCGCGTTAGTCCCCCCCATCAGCCCCCCCATCAGCCCCCCATCAGCCGCGGGCACCCTTCTTCGCCAAACGATCGAGCAGCTCAATCGCAGAGTCCCGCATGATCTCCCCGCCGCTCTCGCCGTAGAAGCTGCCGCAGGCGACGTAGCTCGGCTCCCCGTAGTCCCGGCGCGTGAGGAAGTATCCTAGGTAATCGTTGCTGTACCCCGCAACGAAAGTCTCCTCGAAGGTCCGTCGCCCTGCCGTCTTGATGTCGAGACCGAGCCGCGTCTGGAGCTCGCCGGGAACCGTCACCCACGCCGTGCCCCCGATGCGCACAGCCGTGAGACCGGCTGACGACGGCAGAGTCCAGCCAAGCCCGAGCCGGAACGCCGCCGGCACCCAGCGGCCTGTGCAGTTGCGCACCGAGAGTGCGGGGCCGGACAGCGACACCTGGCTCCGGACGGCGCGGAGCGTCAGGTCGCGCCCGGGCGGCAGTGTTCGCCATGCAGCCAGCGCGGCCGAGGCCAGGGCCGCGCCGGCGCTTTCCACGCCCGGCCAGCCCCGCTGCTTCGGGCTGACATCTCCCGCCGCGCCGTTGACGAAGAGCACCGGCGCCCCCGTCTCCCTCTCGAGTCTCGCCGATGCGTCCGCCATAAGGTCGCCTGAGAGGAGCGAGTTGGCGCGGCCGAGCGCCGTGCCGTGGACCGCGTAGTTCCACACGAGGGCGATCGGACGGCTGTCGGCGCCCATCACTTTCAGGAGGCCGAGCTCCGGATCGAGCGGCTGCTCGAGGCGGCTCATGGCCACGCCCGTCACCGTGGTCTTCCCCCACGCCAAGAGCGCCGGAGCCCGTCGCCGCAGAGCCTCCCGCGCCGCCTTCTCCATGCCGTCGAGAATGGCCTTCCGCACCGCCGGTGACTCCCGATCGGCGGCGACGAGAGCCCAGAAGGCGGAAATCCCGTAGGCGCCGGGTCCCGAGTGCGTGTGCGACGCCGAGACGATGAGGATCGGCGGCTCGCCGCCCCGGTCCGCGAGACGCGCGCGCACTTCCGCGACCATGGTCGGGTCGACGGCGACCAGGTCCACGGAGAGCCAGACAACCCTGAGGCCGCCGGACTCTAATACCAGCGCACGTACGCGGAGCGGATCGTGGACGCCGGTGGACGGGTTGAACCAGAACGTATTGGGGGACCGCCCGAGGACATCCGGGATCCATGCGCGCCGCGGGAAACCGCCGTAGCCGGCGAGCGGCGCCCCGGCCGGCAGCTGCAGTTCAAGAGATGAGGCCGCGGCGCTGAGGGCCGCGGCCGGGTGAGGCGACAGCACCGCCACGGTGAGGAGCGCCCACGCGAGGGCGCCCGAGCTCACGCCTCGCACAGGTCAGCGACGAGGACCGCCAGCTCCGGACGCGGCGCGCCGCCCAGCTTGAGGCGGCGCTCGGCCCGCCAGCAGCGCTCGAGGCGCTCCGCCGCCGCCCTCAGCGTCGCTCGCCTCGCCTGCGCGGCAAGGATGGCGAGGAGGCGCAGCGGCTCCTCACCCGCCCCCAGCAGGCGCTCGAGCAGAGACAACGCGGCGGCGGCGTCCCGCCGCTCCACGGCCCGCGTCAGCTCGAAGACCTCGTGCGAGCGGTGCTCGCCCACCACCGCACGCACCTCGACCGCTCCGACGCGCCGGTTCTCGGGCCCGCCCGCGAGAGCGGCTTTCCCGGCTTCGCCGGCGAGGGCGGCAGGATCGTCCCCGACGAGCGTGATGAGGAGCTGAGCCGCCTCCTCCTCGAGCTCTAGGCCGTCGGCGGAGGCGCGGGCGCGTAGCCAGCCCGCGAGCGCGCGCCCGGTGAGCTGGGGGATCTCGACGGCTCCCCCGGCGGGCACCGCCTTCAGGAGCCAGTGGGACGGCGCGAGCGGCTGAGGCACCGTGACGGCCAGGACCGTGCTCGGGTTCGGGGCGCGCACGTACTCGACCAGCGGCTCGGCCTGCTTCGGGCCGAGCCCCTCGACGCCGCGAGCCACGACCAGCCGCCGTGGCGTCCCCCACGGCAGCGTCTCCGCAGCCCGCACGATACCCTCGGCCCCCGCCTCGCGGGCCTCGAGCACCTCGCGGGACATGACCAAGAGCCCGGGATCAGGACAGACGGCGCGCGTAAGCGTGGCCAGAGCTTCTTCGATGAGGAAGGGCTCCGGTCCGTGGAGCAGCACGACGGGCGCCACCTGCCCTTGTGTCAGCCCTTGGAGCCAGGCCGCGTACTGCACTAGAAACGGTCGACCGCGTGACCGACGATCTTCCGACCGATCTCGAGAGCCGCCTGTTTCACGGCTCCCTCTTCGCGGCTGATCGTGTCCGAGACTTGGCCGGCCACGTCGAAGGAGACCTCCTCGACGAGGCCGTTCTGCTGCCAGAGCATCTCGGTGCGGCGAAGGTCGCGGAAGCGGACGTTCATCGTCACCGTCAGGCGGTAGGACCGGAGGTTGAGCTTGCTGTCATACGTGAGCGACTGGACCTGGTAGCCCGTAATCTCCCCGTCGAGGACCGAGTCCGCGTCGTCGAGCGAAACCACCTTGAGTCTGCCGCTGCTCGTGAACGCGTTGACCACGGCCGAAGTGATCGTGCTCTCCGCCCCAGCCTCGGTGGTCCGGTTCCTGAACACCGGCACCGACACCGTCTTGAGATGATCGGGCAGGTTGCCCCTGAGCGAGTAGCCACAGCCCCCCGCGGCCGCGGCGAGCAGGAGCGCGGCAGACAGCAGAGCGCGAATCGCGCGGAGTCGGCTCATGACCGCGTCACGATATTGACGAGGCGGCCGGGCACGACCACGACCTTGGCAACCTCCCGGCCGTCGATCCAGGGGCGGACCTTGGCCTCGGCGAGTGCCTGCTCTCGCACGGCCTGCTCGGGAGCCGACACGTCCACGGTCAGCCGGCTGCGGACCTTGCCGTCCACCTGGACCACCACCGTCACCTGCTCGCGCACGAGCGCGCCCGCGTCCGCGGCAGGCCACGCCTGACGGAAGACGCTCTCGCCGTGCCCGAGCGCCTGCCACATCTCTTCGGTCATGTGCGGACACACCGGCCCGAGGAGCAGGAGCGCCGTTTCCACCGCCTCCTGCAGCAGGCCGGCGCGCTCGGCCCCGGCGACGCGATCGAGCGAGTCCCGCTCGAACTCGTGGAGCGCATTGACGAGCTCCATGACGGCGCTGATCGCCGTGTTGAAGTGAAAGTCCCGCTCGACGTCGGCCGTGACGCGCGCGACGGTCTCGTGGATCACGCGCCGGAAGGCCCGGGCCGCTTCGGAGAGCTCGCCGGGCGCGCGCCCGGCGCCCTTGATCTCATCGGCGTGGGCGTGGACGAAGCGCCAAAGCCGGTTCAGGAAGCGTGAGGCGCCCTCGACACCGCTCTCCGTCCACTCCAGGTCCCGCTCGGGCGGCGCCGCGAACAGCGTGAAGAGCCGCGTCGCGTCCGCCCCGAAACGCCGGATCATGTCGTCCGGGTCTACAACGTTGCCCTTGGACTTCGACATCTTGGCGCCGTCCTTGATCACCATCCCCTGCGAGAGCAGGGCCGCGAACGGCTCGTCGAGCGTGATCATCCCGAGGTCGCGGAGCACCTTGGTGAAGAAGCGCGCGTACAGGAGGTGCAGCACCGCGTGCTCGATTCCGCCGATGTACTGGTCCACCGGCATCCAGTACTCGGCCGCCGACCGTTCGAACATCCCCTGCTCGTATCGCGGCGAGCAGTAGCGGATGAAATACCAGGCGGACTCGACGAACGTGTCCATGGTGTCGGTGTCTCGCCGGGCACGACCGCCGCATTTCGGGCACGTCGCGTTCACGAACGTGGCGACTTCGGCGAGAGGTGACCCGCCCTTGCCGCTGATCTGGACGTCCTGAGGCAGCACCACGGGCAGGTTCTCCTCCCGCTCCGGCACCATGCCGCAGGTCTCGCAGTAGAGGATGGGGATGGGCGCGCCCCAGTAGCGCTGGCGGCTGATGCCCCAGTCGCGCAGGCGGTAGTTGATCTTCGACCGCCCGATGCCCTTGGACGCGAGCCAGTCGATGGCCTTGCGCTTGGCCTCCTCCACGGTAGAGCCGTCAAGGAAGCCCGAGTTGATCTTCACGCCGTCACCGAGATACGCCTGGGTCTCCTGCCACCCGTCAGGTCGCTTGACGGTGGCGATGATGCGGAGCCCGTTCTGCTTGGCGAAGTCCCAGTCGCGGGTGTCCTCGCCCGGAACGGCCATGATGGCGCCGGTGCCGTAGCCCATGAGCACGTAGTCCGCGATGAAGAGCGGGATCTCCTTCCCCGTGAAGGGATTGACGGCGCGCGCGGTGAGCCGGATACCGCGCTTCGGGCGGTCGGCCGCCATGCGCTCGATCTCGGATTCGCGGCCGACCTCCTGCCGGAAGGCCGTGATCCGGGCGCGCTCCTGCTCATCCATCGCGAGCTTGTCCACGAGTGGATGCTCCGGGGCCAGCACCGCGTACGTCATGCCGAACGACGTGTCGGGGCGCGTGGTGAAGATCGTGACGCGGAGGTCCGGACGTCCCGCCACAGGACGTTCGAACTCAGCGCCCTCGCTCTTCCCGATCCAGTTCCTCTGCATGGTCAACACCCGCTCGGGCCAGCCGGGCAGCCTGTCGCACCAGGCCAGGAGCTCCTCGGCATAGTCGGTGATCCTGAAGAACCACCCCTCGATCTCCTTGGGCACGACCTCCGAGTCGCAGCGCCAGCAGCGCCCGTTCTCGACCTGCTCGTTGGCGAGGACGGTCTGGCACGAGGGGCACCAGTTGACCCTGGATCGCTGCTTGTACGCGAGGCCGCGCTCGAACATGCGGATGAAAACCAGCTGCTCCCAGCGATAGTAGGACGGGTCGCACGTGGCGAGCTCGCGATCCCAGTCGTAGGACATGCCGAGCCGCCGGAGTTGCGTCTTCATGTTGGCGATGTTCTCGTGGGTCCACACGGCGGGGTGCACGCCGTTGTCGATGGCGGCGTTCTCGGCCGGCATGCCGAAGGCGTCCCACCCCATGGGATGGAGCACGTTGTAGCCGCGCATCCACTTGAAGCGGGCCAGGAGATCCCCGATCGTGTACACGCGCACGTGGCCCATGTGGATGCGTCCGGACGGGTACGGGAACATCTCGAGGCAGTAGTACTTCGGCCGCGCGGGATCCTCTGTGACGCGGAACTGGCCGCTCTCCTCCCAGACCCGCTGCCACTTCGACTCGATCTCGCGGAAGGGATAGCGGTCTGCGCGGTCGTCGGTGGCCATATTCGTGCTGATTTTCCCACACTTAGCAGGCGGGACGCAAGAAAGGTCCCCGGGGGCGGGGCCTCAACCCCCGGGGAACGAGACCCAACTACTTCATTTTCAGCTCCAGCTTGATTCCCGCAGCGGCATCCTTGGCCTTCTGCACAGACTCGGCGTGCTTGCCGGCGGCGTGCAGCGCCTTGACCTCGGCGACCATGGCCGCCGCCTTCTTGGACGCGTCGTCGGTCTTTCCGGCGGTCGCGTCCTCGATCTGCTTGGCCAGCAGGGGGCACTGGTTCGCGAACGCCGCGCCGGCGGTCGTTAGTACCAGGGCCAGAGCTATCAGAATCTTCTTCATGTGTTCACCCCCTTTCGTGAGATGTCGCATATTCTAACCCGGTTCGGCCACGGATGGTTCCTCCCCTGAAGGCGCGGGGTGGAAGAAGTCGTGGATGCGCTGGGCGAGCTTCGGCCGTACCTTGGGCACCGCGGCCAGCTGGGCGACCGAGGCCTCGCGGACCGCCCGGGCGGAGCCGAGCGTTTTGAGCAGGCTCGTTCTGAGCGCGGGTCCCACGCCGGGAATCTGGTCCAGCACCGAGCTGATGGTTCGGCGGGTGCGGAGCTTCTTGTGGTAGGTCACGGCGAACCGGTGGGCCTCGTCGCGCACCTTCTGGAGCGCGTGGAGCGCGGGGGATGTCAGGTCCAGCACGAGCGGCTCGAGCCGGTCCGGCGTGTAGACCTCCTCCGCCCGCTTGGCCAGCGACACCATGGGCACGTAGTCGAGACCGATGGCCTCCAGCGCCTTCAACCCCGCCGCCAGCTGGCCCCGCCCGCCATCCAGCAGGATCAGGTCGGGGAGGACGCCATCAGTCTCGAGGACTCGCCCGTAGCGCCGGCTCACGGCCTCGTGCATGGCCGCGAAATCGTCCGTTCCCGTGACCGTCCGGATCCGGTAGCGCTTGTAGTCGTCCTTCGCCATCTCCCCGTCCTTCCACACGACCATGGAGGCGACCGTCTCCCCGCCCTGGAAGGTCGAGACGTCGAAGGCCTCGATGCGATGCGGCGGCTCCGGCAGGCCGAGCGCGCGCTGGAGCTCGTCCAGCACCGCCTGCGTCCGGTTGCCCCGCGAGAGGAGATGGCTCTCTAGCGCCAGCGCGGCGTTCTCCTCCGCCATCGCCACGAGCTCGCGCTTCCTCCCGCGCTGGGGCGCCAGGAGCTCCACGCGGCCGCCGCGGCGCCCGGCCAGCCACTCGCCGGTCAGCTCGGCCTCGGGCACGTCCACCGAGAGGAGGATCTCCGGCGGCGGCACGACCTCGCGCGCGTAGAACTGGCGCAGGAAGGCCGAGAGGACCTCTCCCTCGCTCGACCCCGACAGCCGGTCGAAGAAGAAGGACTCGCGCCCGAGCAGCCTGCCGCGCCGCACGAAGAAGAGCTGGACGCAGGCGTCCTGCCCCTGGCGGACGACGCCCACGATGTCCTGGTCGCTGTCCTCGGTCGAGATGATCTTCTGCCGCTCGCGAACCGTGTTGAGCGCCTGGACACGGTCGCGCAGCCGCGCCGCCTGCTCGAACTTTTCCTCCGCCGCCGCCGCCTCCATCTGCACCGTCAGCTCCTGCGCCAGGCCGTCGTTCTTCCCCTCCAGGAAGCGCTCGACCTCGCGCACGGTTTGGTCGTAGCCGTCCTTCGTCTCCAGGCTGGTGCACGGCGCGTTGCAGCGGTGGATGTAGTACTGCAGACACGGGCGCGACTTCTTGCCGTCTATCTTGATCCTGCAGGTCCGGAGCGGGAAGAGCTGGCGCACGAGCCTCAGCGTCTCCCGCATCGCGGTCGCCGGGTAGAAGGGCCCGAAGTAGGCCGCTCCGTCCCGCTGCACCCGCCGCGCGACGACGAGGCGCGGGTACTCTTCGTAGGTGGTCAGCTTGAGGAAGGGGTAGTGCTTGTCGTCACGGAGGATGATGTTGTAGCGCGGCCGGTGCCTCTTGACGAGATTGGACTCCAGGATGAGCGCCTCGAGCTCGTTGCCGGTGACGATGCACTCGAGATCGCGGATCTGCCCGACGAGCGCGTCCGTCTTCGCATCGCGCGCCCGCGACTCCTGGAAGTAGGAGCGTACGCGGCTTCGGAGCGAGGCGGCCTTGCCGACGTAGACGATCTGCCCTTTGCCGTCCTTGTAGAGGTAGACGCCCGGCCGGTCGGGCAGCTGGCCGAGCTTGGCCGCGAGGTCGACCGCCGCTACGCGGCCAGCCACAGCGTCACCGCGAGGACGACGAGCCCGAGAACCGCGGGGATGAGGACGGTCCACCGCAGCATACGATCGATCCGGCGCAGCACGGGCGCGCGCGGGCGTCCCGGGCGCGGCGGGTTGACGAACGCAATGATTTTCGACAGCACAACGAGGCCCAGTGAGAGGGCCACGAAGAACACCAGGGTCCACTTGACGAGCATGGCGGGTTGGGCGCCCCTCAGCGCACGCCCAGCTCGGCCTTCCGGAGCGCCATGATCCGGTCGCGCAGCTCCGCGGCGCGCTCGAAGTCGAGGCGCCGGGCGGCCTCCTTCATGGCCCCTTCGAGCTCGGCCACGTGCGCCCGGAGCGCCGCCGGGCTCTCCCACACGGGTAGGGCCTCCTTGGGCACCTCGACCGTGTAGTAGTCGCGCTCCGGCACGCTGTCGAGGAGATCCTTCATCCCGCGCTTGACGGACTCAGGCGTGATGCCGTGCTCCCGGTTGTACGCCCCCTGGACTACCCTGCGCCTCTCGGTCTCGGCGATCGCCTCCCGCATCGAGCCCGTCACCGTGTCCGCGTACATGATCACCTCGCCGTTGACGTGGCGGGCCGCCCTGCCGGCAGTCTGGATGAGCGACGTCGCCGAGCGCAGGAAGCCCTCCTTGTCGGCGTCGAGGATCGCCACGAGCGAGACCTCGGGCAGATCGAGCCCCTCCCGAAGGAGGTTGATGCCGATCAGGGCGTCGTACTTGCCCATTCGCAGCTCGCGGATCACCGCCACGCGGTCCAGCGTGTCGATGTCCGAGTGCAGGTACCGCACCCTGAGCCCGTTCTGCTGGTAGTACTCGCATAGGTCCTCGGCCATGCGCTTCGTCAGCGTCGTGATGAGCACCCGCTCGCCGCCCTCCGCGTGGGCGCGCACCTCCGCCATGAGGTCGTCGACCTGGACGCCCGCCGGGCGCACCGTGATCTTGGGATCCATGAGCCCGGTCGGCCGGATGATCTGCTCGGCCACCGCCCCGCCCTCCCACGGCGTGCCCGGCCCAGCCCGGTGCCCGCCCGCCCGCCCGAGCTCGTACGGCCCCGGTGTCGCCGACACGTAGAGCGTCTGCGGCACCATGGCCGTGAACTCGTCGAAATTGAGCGGCCGGTTGTCGAAAGCCGACGGGAGCCGGAAGCCGTACTCGACGAGAGCCTCCTTGCGCGAGCGGTCCCCCGGGTACATGCCGCGAATCTGCGGCACCGTCACATGGGATTCGTCGATGATGACGAGGGCGTCCTTGGGAAGGTAATCCATCAGGGTCGGCGGGTTCTGCCCCGGCTTGCGCCCGGAGAGGTGCCGCGAGTAGTTCTCGATGCCGTGACAGTAGCCGATCTCCCTCAGCATCTCCATGTCGAAGAGCGTCCGCTGCTCGAGCCGCTGGGCCTCCAGCAGCCGGTTGCGCCCCTTGAGGAACCGCAGCCGCTCGCCCAGCTCCTCCATGATGCCCGCGACCGCGCGCTCGAGCTGGTCGGCCGGCGTGACGTAGTGGCTCGCGGGGTAGATCCTCGCGGCCGGCGCAGAACCCGTCGTCACCCCCCGCAGCGGATCCAGGGTCGACAACTTTTCGACCGTGTCTCCCCACAGCTCGACACGGAGGGCCTCCGACTCCGCGGCCGCCGGGAAGATCTCCACGACGTCGCCGCGGACCCGGAACGTCCCCCTGCGGAAGTCGACGTCGTTGCGCTCGTACTGGATGGCGACCAGGCCCCGGATGAGCGCGTCGCGCTCGATCACCTGCCCGACCTCCAGTCCAACATTCATGCCCTGGTAGGTCTCCGGGGCGCCGATGCCGTAGATGCACGAGACCGAGGCGACCACCACGACGTCCCGCCGCTCGAAGAGCGACGTCGTCGCCGAGTGGCGCATGCGGTCGATGTCGTCGTTCACCAGCGCGTCCTTCTCGATGTAGGTGTCCGACTGCGGGATGTAGGCTTCCGGCTGGTAGTAGTCGTAGTAGGAGACGAAGAACTCGACGGCGCCGGTGGGAAAAAACGACTTGAACTCGCCGTACAGCTGCGCCGCCAGCGTCTTGTTCGGAGAGATGACCAGCGCCGGCCGGCCCAGCCCCGCGATGACGTTGGCGAGCGTGAAAGTCTTGCCGCTGCCCGTGATGCCGAGGAGGACGCTGTGCCGGCGTCCCTCGGCGAGCAGCTCGCTCAGGCGCTCGATCGCGCGCGGCTGGTCCCCCGCGGGCGAGAACTCCGAGGACAGCCGGAACAACGTGCTCAGGGGGAGGACGGAACCGCGACGAGGTACTTCCGCCACGAGTCGAGGAAGCTCGTGGCGTGGGGGTGCCGCATGAGGTGCACCGAGAACAGGAACTGCGGGTGCACCGGCTCGCGGATGAGCCGCAGGCGGGCCTCCTCCACCGTCCGGTTTCCCTTGAAGAGATTGCACCGAAGGCAGGCCGCGACGACGTTGGTCCACGTGGTCTGCCCGCCCCGCGAGCGCGGCTTGACGTGGTCCACGGTCAGCTTCTCACCGCGCCGGCTGCAGTACTGGCAGGTGTACCCGTCGCGGCGGAGGATGTTCTTTTTGTTGAACGCGACCCGCTCGAGGAACGGCTTGCGGATGTAGACGGCAAGTCGGATCACCGCGGGCAGCGGAAAGGCGCGCGAGGGCGAGCGGATCACGCGCGGCGACGACTCGACGCTCTCGGCCTTGCCGGCGAGCAGGAGCGTCACCGCACGCCTGGCGTTGGTGAAATGCAGCGGCTCGTACGTAAAGTTGAGTACCAGGACCGCTATGTCATCCATGTCCGTTCGTCAAGGATAGTCAGCGCGCCGCGGCCTGTCAACTCCGGGCGCTCAGACCAGCGCACGCCAGAGCGAGGGCGCGAAGCCCGCCAGCAGCAGGAAGGCGGACACGAACCAGCGCCAGTCCCACAGGAGCAGCGCCAGGAGCACGCAGAGGATGACGAAGCAGAGCCCGTAGAAGCGGACCTCTCGGCGGTCGGTCCAGGCGCCCTTGCCCACCAGCATGGGCGCCTTGCCGGCCAGGTAGACGGGCGAGTAGACGAGGAAGAAGGCCACGAGCAGACCGGAGAAGACCATCACCCCGCCCATGGCACCGAGGACCGCCCACGCTACCCAGGCCACCGGCGTCGTCGCGCTCTCGACGAAGATGCTCGGCATGTACTGGGGCTTGTGGAACACCACGAGCGCCGCCGTGGCGAAGAGCGGCAGCACCAGCTCGAGCCACGCCCACCGGGCGGAGCGAGGGCCCCAGTTTGCCGGCGCGTTTGCCGGATCCGTGACCCTCCACTGCCCCGATCGGTTCGCCATGTCCCCTCTCAGTGCTCAGCCAGTATCTCATACAGGATGCCCTCCCGGAGACCCCGGTCGCTGACCACGAGGGCATCGAAGCCGAGCCTGTCGAGGGCCGCGAGGAAGATCGCCGCGCCCGGGACGATCAGGTCGGCCCGGCCCGGCTCAAGGCACGGCAGGGCGGCGCGCTCGGCCAGGCTCTGGGCCGCGAGGCGCGCGACGAGCCCCGCCACCACCACGCGCGTGAGGCGGTGACCGTGCACTCGCGCCGGGTCGTAGGATTCGAGGCCGAGATCGAGGGCCGCCAGCGTCGTCACTGTCCCCGCGCTGCCCACGAGCGCCGGCGCGCCGTGGCGGAGGATCGGCTCCGTGAGGCCGGCGGTGAGCCGCGCCCCGATCTCGGCGGCCATCGCGTCGTACCGCGTGTGATCGACGGGGCCCTGGTCCATGAAGCGCTCCGCGAGCTCGACGACACCGAGCATCACGCTCACGGCCTGAGATGCGCGCCCTGCGCGCGAAAGCACGAACTCGGTGCTGCCCCCGCCGATATCGAAGAGGAGGAAATCGCCCCTCAGGTCGGGCAGCCCTTCCGTCACGCCGAGGAGAGTCAGCCGCGCTTCTTCCTCGCCCGAGATCACCCGCACCTGCCGGCCGCTCGACGAACGGACCTGGGCAAGAAACTCGGCGCCGTTCTGCGCCTCGCGGACAGCGCTGGTGCCGACGATGCGCACATCGTGGACACCCAGGTCTTCCGCCCGGCGGCAGAAGGCGGCAACGACCTCCACGGTCCGCCGCATCGCGGCCGGCTGGAGGCTGCCCGTACCCGCCTGCCCCTCTCCCAGCCGCGTCACGCGCTGCTCCGCGTGCAGCCCGCGCCATTCGGCGCCGGAGGCCTCGACGACGAGCAGGCGGACGGTGTTGGTGCCGAGGTCGATGGCAGCCAGCCGCCTCACGTCGCGGCGTGCTAGACGGTGGGACGCAGCCGCAGGGCGTCGCCGAGCACGGACAGGACGCGCTCGAGGCGGAACGGCTTGACCAGCATGAGGTCCACGCCGCTGTCGCGCAGGCGCTCGGGGTCGAGGAGGTGTCCCCACCCGGTGATGAGCACCACCGGCGTTTCCGGACGCATGCGCTTGACCGAGCGCGCGACATCCAGCCCCGAGCACTCGGGCAGCGAGAGATCGGTCAGGACCACGTCGAAGGCCCCGCCCTGGAAGCGCGCCAGGCCCGTGAGCCCGTCGGTCGCCGATTCGACCCTGTAGCCGGCGCCGGACAGAGCCTCCACCAGCATGGTACGGATATGCTCTTCGTCTTCGAGCACGAGGATAGAGACGGTTGCGGCGGCGCGAATCTCGTCTTCGGGTGGGTCCTGCATTACGGGCATCGCGGACATCTCGGGGATCGCGGATATCTCGGGAGTCTCGGGCATCACAGGCATCTCGGGCAGCTCAGGCATCACCGGCGTGCGCGACTCCACGGCGTGATCGGGGGCCGCCGGAAACCAGAGCGTCACCGTGGTGCCCCCGCCGTGCTCGCTCCTCACCCGGACACTGCCGCGGTGCCGGTTGACGACCCCGTGCACGACGGACAGCCCGAGCCCGGTCCGGTGCGGGGCGCGCGTGGTGAAGAAGGGATCGAAGATGCGGCGCCGCACGTCTTCGGGCATTCCCTCGCCCCCATCCGACACGTGGATCTCCACGCCGGCGTCGACCCGCCGGAGGGTCAGGCCGATGCGCCCGCCGCGCGGCATGGCGTCCACGGCGTTCAGGATCAGGTTCATCACCGCCTCGCGCAGCGCGGCCGCCTGGCCCTCCACGGGCGGGACCCGGTCGAGGTCGGTCACCATCTCGATCGGCGCCCCGCGGGCTTCGGCCTCGTCCTTCCAGAGCGCGCGCGTCAGCGCGACGGCGTCCTGCACCACCGCGGCCAGGTCCACCGGACCCGTGCCCTCATCCATGCTCGTCGCCGCGAAGCCCTGGAGCCGTCGCACGATGTCGGCGGCTCGCCACGCCGCTTCCTCAACCGCGGCGAGCCCCTCGCGCACGGGTCCCTCGGGGGCGCGCGTCAGCATGAGCTGGGTCTTCCCCAGCACGATGGCAAGGAGGTTGTTGAACTCGTTGGCGATGCCGCCGGCCATGGCGCCGACGGCGCGTGCCTTCTCCGTCTGGACGAGATGGTCCTGGGCCGACGCCATCCCCTCGAAGGCGGTCCTGACCTCGCCGTAGAGCCGGTTGTTCTCCATCCCCAGCGCGAGGAGTGAGGCCAGCACCTGGACGGTGGCTACCTCGTCCGGCGTAAACTCGCGCGCCTCGGGATCCGCGAGGTAGAGCGCGCCCACGGTCTGGTGCCGCAGTCGGACGGGAACCACGAGACAGGCGCGCAGTCCCGCCTCGCGGAGCACATCGTTCTCACACCCATCGCGGCTCTGGATGTCGCGGCACAGCACGGGGCGAAGTGTGTCGAACATCTCGCCGGTCAGGCCGTACCCGGTGTCGGCCCGCCAGGAGCTGAGCACCCCGGCCGGCAGCCCCGAGGCCGCGGCAAGCGACAGGCCCCCCGAACCGGCCGGCACGCCCAACGCGGCGACGCGCACGCCCGCGAGCCGGCAGGCAACCTCACAAGCCCGCGAGAGCATGTCCTCCATCTCCTGGCCCACGAGCACGTGGCCCAGGAAGACCTCGAGCTCACGGAGCCGGCTGATGTGGCCCCCCGTGGTCTCGACGAACTGCCGGTGGGCCAGGGCCGTGCCGACGCGGTCGGCGATCACGAGCAGCAGCAGCACGTCCTGCTCGGAGAAGGCCGGGCGCGGCGTGCGGCGTCCGGCGTAGAGGACCCCAGCCGCGTGCCCGGCCGCGCGGATCGGCACGGCCACGGCGTCACGCACCGGGAAGAGCGCCAGGAACGGGTCCTCGGCGACGCTGACAGCGCCGCTCGAGGAGCGCAGAATCCGCTCGTCCTGGAAGGCTTGGCCGACGAGTCCGTCTCCCGCCTTGATGGAGATGGTCTCGAGGTCGTCGCGCCGGAACCCTCGCCCGGCGCGGGCCACGAGGCGAGAGCCATCGGGCTCCCAGAGGAAGAGCATGGCGCGATCGGCGGACAGCAGCCGCGCGACCCGATCCATGGCGAGGGAGAAGACCTGGGCGGGCTCGAGCCCCGACGACGGGATGGCGAGGATCTCCTGACCGACCGAGAGCGCGTCGCGGACATCGGGAGTGTCGGCGGGGGGAGTGTCGGCGGGGGGCCTGTCGGCGGGGGGCCTGTCGGCGGGCGTGACACCAGGCGTGGGCGGCGAACCGCCGGGCGCCGCCTCCAGTCGCTGGAGGCGATCGGCGAGCGCGTCGAGGCTCCGGCGGACCTCGCCCAACGAGTCCCTCAGGACCTGCGCGCTCGAATCAGGAGACGGCCGCTCGTCGCTCATGGGCAACCCGGCCAGATATTACTGCTACGCGGCGTGCCCGTGGCGAACAAACTTCCGAAGAGCCGGGCCCAGCCCGGAGCGCTACTTGCCTCCGAGCGAGCGGATGTAGCCGACCAGGGCCCAGCGGTCGTTCTCCGGCAGAAACTTCCAGGAAGGCATGGCGCCTCGGCCGGTGCTGAGCTTCCAGAAGATCTCCCCGTCCGACTCGGCCTGGACCCTCTTGGACGTCCAGTCTGCGGGCTTGGGATTGAGCGCCGCCGCCGCCGCCCCGTCACCCTTGCCCTTGGCGCCGTGGCAGGACACACAGTTGACCGCGGCCACCTTCTTGCCCTGCGCGACGGTCGCCGCATTTGCGGGAAGCGGGTTCTTCTTCGCCTTCTCCGCCGCCGGCGCCTCCCACGCCCCCTGCGCCAGCACAGGAGCCGAGGGGCCAAAAGCCACGACCACGCCTGTCGCGAACGCCGCTACCGCTGCCGCCTGCCTCACAACCTTGCGCATATCCAGTCCTCCAAGACCTCCGGTGGTTGGCAAGACCTCCGGTGGTTGGCAAGACCTCGGTGGCCCGGCACCCCGTCGGAGCCTTAGTGAGAAGATTCACAAACCCGCTACTCCAATATCATCACGCCCATAGGACGGTCAAGCCAAATGACTCATTCACAGCCGATCGGGCCCTGTGCTATCTTCCGGCACCATGGCGGACGAGCCGGGACACGTGGTCGCTGTCGTGGGCGCCGGCCCCGCGGGGCTCTTCGCGACCCGGGCCCTGGCCGCCGCGGGCTGCCGCGTCCTGCTCCTCAACCGCGACATCAAGCCCGGCGGGCTGGCCGAGTATGGCATCTTCCTCGACAAGTACAAGATGAAGGGCGGGCTCAGGCGCCAGTTTCAGAAGTTCCTTTCCGACCCGCGCGTCACGTACCTGGGCCATGTGCCCGTCGGACCCGACGGGCCGCTCACCGTCACCCAGCTGCAGGGCCTGGGCTTCGACGCGCTGGTCTTCGCCATCGGCGCCCAGGGCACCAAGTACCTCGGCGTCGAGGGCGAGCGGCTCCCGGGCGTGTATCACGCCAAGGACCTCGTCTACCACTTCAACCGGCTCCCGCCCTTCGCCGAGCGGGAGTTCCCCATGGGGCGCCGGGTGGCCATCGTCGGCGTCGGCAACGTGATGGTCGACGTCGCGAACTACTGCGCGCACTACTGCGACTGTGACGAGATCGTGGCGATCGCGCGGCGCGGCCCCTTCGAGAAGGCGTACGAGGACAAGGAGTTCGAAGATATCGAAGACGCCTTCGACCGCCCACTCTACCGCCGGGAAATCGAGCGCATCCGCCCGCGCCTCGAAGCTGTGGGCCAGAATCCTGACGACCTCCTGAAGGCCCTTGCGGTCAAACCCGAGCCCACCGAGCCAACGAGGGCGCGGCTCCGGTTTCGCTTTCTCGCCTCACCGAAGCGCGTCATCGCCGAGGGCGGTCGCGTCGTTGCTCTCGAGGTCGAGGAGACGCGGCTCGAGCGCAAGGGCGAGCGCATCAACGCCGTCGGCACCGGTGAAGTCTCACGCATCCCCTGCGACACGGTGGTCTTCGCCGTCGGCGACCGGGTGGACGAACGGTTCGGGCTGCCGTACAAGGAAGGCCTCTACGTCACCGCCCCCGGCGCCGAACACGATCCTGCCGCGGCGTACCAGGTCTGGGATCCCGAGCAAGGGCAGCCGCTCGCGGGGACCTTCGTTGTCGGATGGGCCCGGCGGGCCAGCGACGGCGTCGTCGGCCGAGCCAAGCTCGACGCCGAGACGGGCATCAAGCACGTCCTCGCCTGGCTCCAGGCCCGGCCCAAGCGGCCCGCTGCCGAAGCCCTGCGCGTGCTGGACGCGGTCAGCGCCGCGCTCCAGAAGGCCGGGGCCTCGCCGGTGACCTACGCGGACGTCCAGCGGATTGAAACCGAGGAGCGCGCCCGCGCCGCCCTAGCCAGCGTCGAAGAGCTCAAGTTCAAGAGCGACGACGAGATGCTCGCCCTGCTCCGCCGCTAGCGCCCCTCGCGCGTCCGGCTCTGGGCGTGGGCCAGCGCCAGCAGGAGCCCCGCGCCGACGCCGTAAGCCGTTGCCAGCGCCAGCGCCCCGCTGCCTCCCGCCGACCACGGCCGGAAGAGCGCGCCGCTCGGCAGTGGCGAGTGTATGAGCCCGAAGAGCGTAGCGGCAGCGCAGGCGGCGAACACGGCTGCCGCGCGCCCGAGGCGGCCGTCGATGATGGACGCCAGCGCCCACCCCCACAAGAGCGCCGTCACGATGAAGCCGTTGCCGAGGACGAGGAGATGCTGGAAGGCCGCCTTGCCCTCGCTTGGCAAATCGCCCGGGCTCCGGCCCACCGACGCCAGGAAGCTCGTTACCTCGATCAGCACGAGGGCCGCGACAGCGGGGATGAAAGACACTGCGACGGCGGCGGCATGGCGAGCCGGTGAGGCGACGAAGGCCTGCGCCGTGATCTCGAGACCGACGAAGATCAGGATGGGCGCGACGGCAGCCTCCGGCAGCACGCTCACGAGGACCGAGACCGCGCCCACCGCCCCGCCCACGCCGATGACCAGCGCGGTCGCCAGCGTGTAGCCGGCGCGCGCGCCCATGGCTTTGTACGCCGGATGCCCGATGTAGGGCGTGTTCTGGATCACGCCGCCGCAGAGCCCCGCCACCGCCGTCGCCACCGCCTCCGTCAGGAGGATGTCCCGCGCGTGGTACTCGTCGCCCGCAGCGATGGCGGACTCGGTGTTGTCGATGCCCCCGATCACGGTGGCGATCGCGAAGGGCGCGGCGAGCGGCAGGTACGGCAGCGCGGCGCCGAAGGCGGGCACCCACGACAGCGTCGGCCACGGGATGGCCGGGGCGAGCGCCGCAGGGGGCGCCGCGAGCGAGGCGGGCCCGGCGCCCCACGCCGCCCGCAGCCAGAACACCGCCGCGCCCGCCGCGACCGCCGCGAAGGCGCCGGGCACGCCGCCCGGCAGTCTCACACGTCCCACCAGCGCGACGAGGACGATGGTCAGCGAGGTCACCCCGACGAGCGGATCGGCGAAGACCTTGAGCGCGGGCAGGAAGGCGACGAGCAGGATGGCGACCCCGGCGATCGATCCCAGGAGGGCCGCGCGCGGCACGAGCCTGCGCACCCGGTCGCCCGCGAAGGCGAGGACGAGCTTGAGCGCGCCCATCGCCACGGTCACGCCCATGCCGACTTTCCAGGCGAGTACCGGGTCGCCGGTCAGCAGCATCACGGGACCCAGCACGCCGAAGACGATGCCGAAGAGCGAGGGCGTGTCGATCCCGAAGGGCATCGCCGTGACGTCGTCGCGTCCGGTGCGCCGCATGAGACGGATGGCGAGCGCGGTGTAGACCAGGTCACCGACCAGCACGCCGGCGGCCGTGCCGGGAACCATGCGCCCAAGGACGAGGTCGGCGGGAAACTTGAACACCCCGATGAGCAGGCTCGACAGGATGACGAGCTGGGTCGTGTTGTCGAGCGCCAGCCCGAAGAACGCGTTCCAGTCCCCGGGAGCGAGCCAGCGCGGGGAGCGGCGCCGGGACGGCACCGCTAGGCGGGTCTTAGCGAACTATCACGCGTAGCCTCGCTGACGAGGCCGCGCACGCGGTCGGCCAGAGACCGGCACCAGGCCATGCTACCGCGCCCGGCCGCCACGTCGTCGAATCCGAGCGCGATCTCGGAGGAGAGGTGATCGCCGACCTTCACGCGCAGGCCGTAGCTCGTCCCTTCGCGGGGACTTTCAGTGTCCAGCGCGCACTCCGCGCGGAGATCCTCCCGCTTGGCGTGGGAGATGGCGAAGTTCTCGAGCCACCTCGCGACCTCGTCGTAGTCACCGCCGCTGAACATGGACGCCCTCTAACATTCCCCGACTAACATTCCCCGACTAACATTCATTGAAGCCGCAGGACAGGCACTTCTTGCAGCCTTCTTCGTACACCAAGGTCGCCTGCCCGCACTCCTTGCAGAGGTCCCCCACCCGGCGCTGTCCCGCCGGCGCCGCCGCGTCCGCTTCCGGCTCCTGGGGGCGTCCTAATCCGATGTGCTCGCCCAGCGTTCGCGCGAGCGCATCCGGCAGGGACAGGATCTTGGCGGCGCCGAACCCGGTGGGCTGGCCGCCGCCGATCCGCGAGAGCTGGCTGACGACCTCCTCGAGGCGCCGTTGGGCCGAGAGCGGCGACGGCAGCCGGAGCACCAGCGAGATCAGCCGGCCGAGCGCCTCGGCCACGGCCATGGTGTCCGAGCCGGCCTTGCCGACCTGGACGAACACTTCGAAGGGATCGCCGCCCGGCGTCTCGTTCACTGTGATGAAGGCCGTGCCGATCGGAGTCTCCATGCGGTGCGTGGCACCCGAGAGACTGTGGGGCCGCGGCTTGACCACCCGGTCGCCCAGCCGGTCGCCCACCCGGTCGCCCAGCCGGTCGCCGAGCGCGCCGCCGGCGTCCTGAAGCGCCGCGCCCTCGCTGCCGACCCCCACGTTGAGCACCTGTCCGCCCCCCTTACACCCGTCGCGGAAAACCGTGATGCCCAGGCAACCTTCCCGCCACGCGAGGAGGTACGCCTCCGCGACGTCGGAGTTGGGCGCCTCGGCAGGCAGGTTGATGGTCTTCGACACGCCGTTGTCGGTGTGCTTCTGGAAGGCCGCTTGGTGGCGCACGTGCCAGCTCCAATGGATCTCGTGCGCCGTTTTGAACACCGCGCGCGCCTCCTCGGGCACGCCCGGGATGCCGTGGAGCGAGCCGCGACGGGCCACCTCGCTCATGAGCGCGTCCGAGAGGAAGCCGCGCTCCCGCCCCAGCCGCTCGAAGCTCTGGCTCACGAACGGCAGCACGCGCTCGCCGTCAACGCCCTTGACCCGGTGCTCGAAGGCCAGCGCGAAAACCGGCTCGATACCGGACGAGCAGCCGGCGATCATGGAGATCGTGCCGGTCGGCGCGATCGTCGTCACCGTCGAGTTCCGGAGCGGCCGGCCGTCGCGGTAGATGGACCGGGACCAGTTCGGGAACGGCCCCCGCTCCTCGGCAAGCCGCGCCGACTGGTCGTGCCCCTTGTCCTCGACGAAGGCCATGAGCCGCCCCGCCAGGTCGAGGGCCTCCTGGCTGTCGTAGGGAATCTCGAGCGCGAAGAGGAGATCGGCCCATCCCATGATGCCGAGGCCGATGCGCCGGTTGGCTTTGACCGTAAGGTCGATCTCCGGCAACGGATAGGGGTTGACCTCGATGACGTCGTCGAGAAAGCGCACCGCGAGACGAACGACACGCTCCATCTCTTCCCAATCGACTGCCCACCGCCCGTCCCGCTGGCGCGCGAACCGGGCGACATTGAGCGAGCCCAGGTTGCACGCCTCGTTCGGCAAAAGAGGCTGCTCGCCGCATTGATGGAGCACGAGGCCGTTGGCGACGAAGGAATGGCTCTGGGGTTCCGTGAGGTCATAGACCGGTCGGACCCCGGCAGAATCGATCGCGACGACCGGGTCGGAGAACCGCTGCATGTAGAAACCGCGATAGCGGACCGCGCCCAGGCGCTCCTGCTTGCGTCCAATGAAACCTACACTCTGGCGAAAGGCCTCCCGGGACTTCCCGAAGATGCCGAGCTCGTACAGCACGCCGTCCGAGCCATACGAACGAACTTCTCCGCGAGATGAAGTGTAGGAGAAGAGCCCTTCGCGGGGCGGACGCGACCGATCGAAGATACGGCTCCTGATGCCGAGGTTCAGGAGGAGGATCTGAACGCCACGGAGCAGCTCACGGCTCTTCGACGTCAGCGCGATCCACGAGCTGTTGGTCTGTGGATTGTCGCGGAACGTCCCGTCCGCCGTGAAGAGCCCCTGGAGAAATCCAATGACGGCCTCGCGCGGCGCCCCGAGCAGCGAGGCGGGCACGGCGCTCGAAGCCGCGCGGACAGGCAGGACCCCCAAGCCGCGGAAGAAGTCGACGAAGAACTTGCCGTGGTATGAGACATGCCACACGCCCCGCGCGCGCTCGACAGCGCGCGTCGGGTGACCATACCAGCCGTCCACAACCTCCTGGATTCGGTCTCGTATCTCCACGTCACCGGCGCCGAAGCTGAAGCCGACCCGGCAGTTGCGATCCCCTGCCCTGAGCCAGCCGTCACCGACAAGCCACCCGAGCACGAGGCCGAGGTCGCGACTCCACGCGGTCGGCAGGTTGTGGCGGTACACGCGGCCGTTTCGGCCCTTGAATTCGCGGGAGGTGTCGAACGGGAGTCGGTCGTTGGACGCGAAGACCCCTGGATCACTCTGAATCCAGACCCGGTCCTCGCCGATCGCCAGCGAGCCCGCCTCCACCCAGCCTCGATCCGTCATGAGCCGATGGTCCGGCGTACAGACGAGCTCAAAGCCCGAATGCGTACGGATCCGCACCGTCGCTCGCTCCCCGGAGGGAAACGCCCGACTGATTGGGAGGCATCCGTCACCATAGGAGGTCAGGGGCACGTCGTGAGTGCCCTCCCAGAGCATAAGCCGCTCCGGGAGAAGCCGGCCGTCCACCATGACCGCCACACCACCCTCGCGGTAGCGGGCGACCAGCTCATCCATGCGCATAAGCCCGCGGTCCGTCGCCACGAGCGCATCGCCGCTGATGCATGGGTTGGTCGCCTCGATCTGCCCCGCCTCCGGCGTGGGGTTCGCCGGGCTCGCGTTGATACGGTCGATGAAGACGAGCCCCGGGTCTCCCGTCCGCCACGCGGCGTGGACGATGCGGTCGAAGACCTCGCGCGTCGAGAGCCTCCCGACGCAGAGCCCAGTCCGCGGGTTGACGAGGTCGTAGTCCAGGCCCGCCTCGAGCGCCGCCATGAACGCGTCGGTGATCGCGACCGAGATGTTGAAGTTCGTGATGCCGCCGTCGAGCTTACACTCGATAAACTCGAGGATGTCCGGGTGGTCCACGCGCAGCACGCCCATGTTGGCGCCGCGCCGGGTGCCGCCCTGCTTCACCGCCTCGGTGGCCGCGTTGAAGACGCGCAGGAAGGAGACCGGGCCCGAAGCCCGGCCGCCCGTGGAGCGGACGAGGTCGTTCTTGGGCCTGAGGCGCGAGAACGCGAACCCGGTCCCGCCTCCAGACTTATGGATGATCGCGGCGGCCTTGACCGAATCGAAGATCTCGCCCATGGAGTCGCCGATCGGGAGCACGTAGCAGGCGGAGTACTGGAGCTGGTTGTCCCTGCCCGCGTTCATGAGCGTCGGCGAGTTGGGCAGGAACTGCCCCTCGACCATCATGTCGTAGAAGGCGGCGGCGACCTCTCCGACGGCGGCCGCGCTCCGGCCGAATCGCTCCTCCGCCCGCGCGATGGCGGCGGCCACCCGCCAGCACATCTCCTCCGGTGTCTCGGCCACCTGCCCGTCGTAGCGGGCGAGGTAACGCTCCCGGAGGACGCGCAGGGCGGGTTCCGACCACCGGCCGGACTTGGAAGGTCTCGCCATGACCGCCATGGAAGCCAGCTTAACACAGGAGAATCACAAGCTTGACTCTTTGCCTCGCATCCATAGAATGGGGGCACCGCGAGAGCCAATGACCCCGTCCAATCCGTCAGCCGAGCCCCAATGGACCTGCTGAGGCGCTACCGTGTCGGCGTCGTCCTGTGCCTCCTCCTCGTCGGCGTCGGCGGCGCCGTCTGGTACTGGACCCGCGCTCGGACGGCCGGCGCCGTCACCCGCAACCGGCCGGACCCCGTCGTCGGGGTCGTCTCCCCCCAGCGGCGCGACATCGAGGTCAAGCTCTCCTTCACGGCGGACATCCTCGCGGCCAAGCAGGCGGCGATCTTCTCCAAGGTGTCGGGCTACATCCGGAAGATCTATGTGGAGAGGGGCGACTTCGTCAAGGAAGGCCAGCTGCTGGTCGAGATCGACGACCAGGAGCTCCGGGCCTCGGCCGAGCAGGCCCGGGCGGCGCACCTGTCCTCCCAGGCGGGTCTCGAGGTCGCACGGTCCACCCTCGAGGGGCACAAGGCCAATCTCGAGAACCAGCGCGCGATGCTGGCCCGCGCGCGCGCCGTCGCCGCAAACGACGCCCGCCAGGCCGACAGGATGCGGACGCTCTTCGAGAAGGGCATGGTCTCCGCGGTGGACTGGGACAATGCCCGCACCAACGCCGACTCCTCGCGCGCCTCGACGGACGCAGCGGGGGCGCAGCTGCGCCTCGCGGAGGTGCAGATCATCACTCAGGAGAGCCAGGTGCGTCTGGCCCAGGCGCAGGTCGAGACCTTCCGAGCGGCGCTCTCACTCGCCCAGGCGAATCTCGGCAACACGCGGCTCTCCGCCCCCTTCGCCGGATACATCGCCCAGCGCAACCTCGACCCCGGCGCGGCCGTGAGCGCGCAGTCCTCGGGCACGACAAATACCTCGGTCGGCATCCTGCTCGTCCAGGACATCTCGAGCGTGAAGGTCCAGATCGAGGTGCCCGAGCGTGACATCGCCCGCGTCAAGGTCGGCGCGGACGTGCGCGTGACAGCCGACCCGTACAAGGGTGAGGTTTTCGCCGGCTCCATCGCGCGCGTCGTCCACAACCTCGACCCTCGCTCGCGCACCATGGGGATCGAGGTGGACATCCCGAATCCCGGCACCAAGCTCAACCCCGGCATGTTCGCGCGCGTCGAGGCCGTGGTCGACACGCGCACGGGCGTGTTGACGGTGCCCATGGAGGCGCTGCGCGTGGGCGACGGCAAGCCGTCGGTGATGGTTGTCCGGAACAACGTCGTTGAGCCCGTGGCGGTCGAGCTCGGCGCCGCCGACGCGCGGGGCGTCGAGGTCGTCAGGGGCCTGGCTGCCGGGGACCAGGTCATTCTCCAGGGCAAGGACTTGGTGCGCCAGGGCCAGAAGGTCCGCACTGTCCCCGCGAGCGGCGGCCAGTAGCCCATGTGGCTGACCCTCGCGGCCATGCGGAATGCCATCGCCGTGCTGATGGCGTCCTTGGCCATCGTGCTCCTCGGCGCGACATCCCTGAACCGGATGCCCATCGATCTCTTCCCCAACATCAACTTCCCGCAGATCCAGATCGGCACCGTCTACAAGGGCGCCAGCGCCCAGGACATCGAGCGCAGCGTCACCTACCCCCTCGAGAAGGCGGTCTCGGCCGTCGCCAACGTCAAGCACGTCGAGTCGCGCTCGCGCCAGGGCTTCTCGCTCGTGATCGTGCAGTTCGGGTGGGGCACCGACATCGACGCGGCCTTGACCGAGGTGGTCCAGCGGATCAATCAGATCATCAACACCCTGCCCCCCGGTGTCCAACAGCCCTTCATCGTCAAGTCGGACCTGTCGAACATCCCGGTCTGCGTCGTGACGGTCTCGGGCGGAGGCCTCGACGAGCGCGCCCTGTATGACCTGGCCTACAACACGATCGAGCCTCAATTCGAGCGCCTGCCGGGCGTGGCCTCGGCGAACGTGGATGGCGGGAAGATCCGGCAGATCACCATCAATCTCGACCGCGACCGACTCTACTCGAAAGGTCTCTCGGTCAACGAGGTCACGAAGGCGGTCAACGACGCCAACTTCCTCCTGCCTTCGGGTGACGTCAAGGTCGGCAGCTTCGACTACAACGTCTTCACCAACAACCAGTTCTCCGTGGTCCAGCCCATGGAGGACATCATCGTCCGCCGAACCGGTACGACGCCGATCCGGCTCCGCGACGTGGGGCGTGTCGAGGACTCGGCGGAAACGCAGGTCTCCATTGTACGCGTCAACGGCGAGCGGTCCGTGTACCTGCGAATCAACAAGCAGCCGGGCGCCAACACGGTCGAGGTCGTGGATGCCGTCAAGGCGACCCTGCCGAAGCTCTTCGGCGTTCCCCCGGGCGTCAACATCAACCTGAGCTTTGACCAGTCGACCTACATCCGGCAGTCGATCCAGAGCCTCTGGCACGAGGCGACCGTCGGCTCCATCCTGGCCTTCCTCGTGATCCTGGTCTTCCTGCGCTCCTTCGTCTCGACCATCATCATCTCGATCGCCATCCCGCTGTCGCTCCTGCTCACCATGATCGCGATGTACTTCCTCGGCCAGACTCTCAACATCTTCACCCTCGGCGGGCTCGCGCTCGCCGTCGGCCGCCTCGTGGACGACTCCATCGTGGAGCTCGAAAACATCAACCGTCACCTCGACATGCCGGGCACGCCTCGGCGCAAGGCCGTGCTCGACGCCGCGCGCGAGGTGGCGATGCCGATCTTCGTGTCCACCATCACGACCATCGTCGTCTTCCTGCCCACGGTCTTCCTCGAGGGCCAGGCGCGGCTCCTCTTCATTCCACTGACCTTCACCATCTCCTTCTCGCTCTTCGCCTCCTTCCTGGTCTCGCGGACGGTCACACCACTCCTCTGTCTCCAGTGGCTCAGGAGCGAGCACGAGACCACCGAGCACCGCGGCCTCAGGGCCCGCCTCGACAAGGTCTTCGCGTGGAGCGGAAAGATCCTCGACCGGCTCGACACCTTCTATCAGCAGAGCCTCGAGTGGAGCCTCGACCACCGCCCGGCCCTGATCGGGGCGATCCTGGCCATGGTCGCCTCGAGCCTCGTGCTGCTGCCTTTCGTCGGCACCGAGTTCTTTCCGCCCTCGGACGAGAGCCAGTTCCGCATACAGCTCAGAGCTCCGGTCGGGACCCGAGTCGAGGAGACGGAGCGCATTATCCAGAAGATGGAGCAGATCATCCGCTCGACGGCCAAGCCGGGAGAGATCAAGACCGTCGTCTCATCGATCGGCGTCCCGGGCGGGCGCTCGGGGCTCTTTTCCCAGAACACCGGCCCCCACGCCGCCCAGCTCCAGATCTATCTGAACGACCCGGATAAAAGGGAGCGAAAAGACACGCAAATCTTCGCCGAGATCGCACCCAAGCTCGCCGGCCAATTCCCCGGCACGACCTATTCCGTGCAGTTCGGCGGCATCGTCAGCCGGGTCATCAACTCGGGCGCGCAGCAGCCGATCGAGATCGAGCAGCTCGGATATGACCTGCGGGACGCCAGGGACACGGCCCGCCAGGTCGTCCGGACCATCCAGGACGTGCCGGGAGTCACCTTCCCCTTCATCAGCCGGGAGGAGAACTATCCGCAGTTCGACATCGTGGTGGACAGGGAAAAGGCGGCCATGGCCGGGCTCAGCCAGCGCGACATAGCCCAGGCCGCGCTGATCTCGCTCAACAGCAACGTCAGCCTGAACCCGTCTATTTTCACCGATCCCCGGACCGGCAACCAATACAATGTGGTCGTGCAGCTCGACGAGCCGTTCCGCTCCACGCCGGAGGATCTCTCCCGCCTGTTCGTCATGGGCGACGGGGGCCGGCCGGTCCTCCTGGGCGCCGTGGCCGAGATCAAGCAGGGCGTCGGCCCCGTCATGATCGAGCGCAAGTACCAGCAGCGGCTCATCAAGATCAACGCGCAGCCCGGACCGGACCGGGACCTGGGATCCATCGCCCAGGACATCGAGGATAAGCTCCGGGCCATGCCCGTGCCGCCGGGCTTCACCTTCCAGCTGGGCGGCCAGATCCAGCAGCAGCGCGAGGCCTTCAGCAGCCTCAAGTTCACCTCGCTCCTCGCGATCATCCTCGTCTACATGGTCATGGCGTCCCAGTTCCGCTCGCTGCTCGACCCCTTCATCATCATGTTCTCGGTGCCGCTCGGGATGATCGGCGTCATCTGGGCGCTCTTCCTCACGCGGACCACGCTCAACGTCACGTCGTTCATGGGCATCATCATGATGGTCGGCATCGTGGTCTCGAACGGCGTGCTCCTGGTCGAGTACACGAACGAGCTCAGGCGCCGCGGCCTTGGGCTCCGCGAAGCCGTCATCCGTGGCGGCAGGACGCGACTCCGCCCCATCCTCATGACCAGCCTCTGCACCGTGGCCGGCCTGCTCCCGATGGCGCTCGGCATCGGCACCGGCAGCGAGGCCAATGCCCCGCTCGCCCGCGCCGTCATCGGCGGGCTCACCGTGTCCACCGCGCTGACCCTGCTCTTGATCCCAACGCTCTACGCCATGCTCGAGGAGCGCTTCCCGCGTCGGATGGAGGACGCCGAGGCAAGCCGGGCGCTTCGGGGAGAGATCGCATGAGAGCCCCAGCTCTCGGGCTGCTCACGGCGCTCGGCCTCCTGGGCATCGTCTGGCTTGCGCCTCCGGTTGACGCACAGGCCCCGACGCCACCCGCGGTACCTGCGACGCCAGGACAGCCTCCGTCCCTCATCCTGACCGCGCCCACCGGCCCCGACGCGCCGCGGCCGGGCACCGGCGCCGTACCCGGGCTCACGCCGACCACGCTCCAGCAGCTGCCGCGCGAGTATCTCCCCGCTCCAGACGGCATCCGCCCCTTCCCGAGACCGACGGAGGCGCAGCAGGTCCTCACGATGGAGGACGCCGTCAAGATCGCGCTGGACAACCAGCCGCAGATCCTCGCGAAGATCGGCGACTACCAGGCGCAGCTGCAGAACATCGCCATCCAGCTCGCGCCGCAGCTGCCGCAGCTGTCCGGACAGTGGGGCGGGAAGTGGGACCAAAGCCCGAGCTCGGTCCGCAACGTGACCGTCCAGTCGCGGTCACTCAACACCAGCGCCACGGTCACGGCCACGCAGCTGCTGTGGGACTTCGGCAAGACGCTGGCCGCGACGGACGCGGCGCGCGCCGGCGCCAAGTCCTCGGCCGAAGACGTTGAGATCCAGAAGGAGGAGACGGTCAGGCTCGTGAAGGAGGCGTACTACGGCCTCGCGCTGAGCAACCGCCTTGTCCAGGTGCGCCAGGCGCAGCTGGACCGCGCGCTCGTGAACCTGCGCAGCGCCAAGGGCTTCTTCGACGTGGGCACGCAGCCCAAGTCCGCTGTCACCCGCGCCGAGGTGGACGTCGCCAACGGCCAACTGGATATCATCAAGGCCGTCAACGCCGTCAACATCTTCCGCCTGACGATCAACCAGTTCATGGGCATCCCGATCAACACGCCCACCGAGATCAAGGACAACCTGACGTACGAGCACGTGGAGTTCGAGCCCAAGAACCTCCTCAACGAGGCCTTCGCGCGGCGCCCCGAGTACCGCCAGATCAAGGCCCGGTACGAGCAGGCGGACTTCTTGGTTAAGCAGCAGTTCCGCAACTTCTTCCCGGACGTCAAGGCCCAGGGCACCTACGGCGCCGCCCGCTCCGACATGAACGAGACCTACAACTACGGGCTGCAGCTCAACTGGACCATCTTCGACGGCGGCGGGAAGATCGCGCTGTACAAGCAGGCCCAGGCCCAGCGCGACGCGGCCCAGGCGCGCGTGCGCGACACGGAGCTCACGATCTGGCAGCAGGTCGAGGCCGCCTTCGTCACCGTCCAGCAGCAGGAGGAGGCCATCGGCGCGGCCCAGAAGGCCGTCGAGTCCGCCGACGAGAACTTCCGGCTGAGCCAGGGACGCTTCGACGCCGGCGTGGCCAACATCATCGAGCTGACCGATGCTCAGCTCGCCCTGACCACCGCCGAGTCCAACGTGGCGCAGGCGCTCGCCGACTACAGGATCTCGATCGCCCGGCTCGAGCGCTTCATGGGCCGACGCTAGCAGCCTGCGGATGTCTTGGCAGGCTTCCGGCCGGCGGGTCCGGCGCTAGGAATAAAACGCCCCGCGCGGTAGTCTCATGACTATGAGCCGTCGCTGGTTGATCCTCGGCGTGTTCGTCGTGCTGGCCGCGGCGGCCAGCGGGGCGTGGTTTTACACCCAGGGCCGGGGCAGCACCCCCAAATTCCGCACGGCGAAGACGGAACGCGGCCCCATCACGGCCACGGTGTCGGCGACCGGCACCCTCAATGCCGTCGTCACCGTTCAGGTCGGCTCCCAGGTCTCGGGCCAAATCAAGGAGCTCTTCGCCGACTTCAATTCCCAGGTCAAGCGCAACCAGCTGGTCGCCCGGATCGATCCCGAGATCTTCCAGGCCAAGGTCGCCCAGGTCAAGGCCCAGCTGGAGGCCGCCAAGGCCAATGTGCTCAACCAGCGGGCGGCCGTCGAGAAGGCTCGGGCCGATGTCGCCAACGCCCATGCGGCCCTGGCGGTGGCCAAGGCGCAGACCGCCAAGGCACAGGTGGCGGTGCTCGACAGCCGCCGCGACCTCGGGCGCAAGCGCGACCTGAAACAAAAGGGCTTCATCGCCCAGGCCGACGAGGATTCGGCCCAGGCGGCATATGACTCCGCCATCGCCCAGGCCGACTCTACCAAGGCCCAGGAGGACGCCCAAGCCTCCATGATTCGCTCGGCTGAGGCCCAGCTGCGCGTCGCCGAGGCCCTGCTCCAGACGGCCGCGGCCAATGTCGGCCAGCAGCAAGCCGCCCTCAGGCAGTCGCAGGTCGACCTGGACCACACGGAGATCCGGGCGCCCGTCGACGGCGTGGTTGTCTCCCGGACCGTGGACGTCGGGCAGACTGTGGCGGCGAGCCTCCAGGCTCCGACGCTCTTCACGATCGCCCAGGACCTGACGGACATGCAGGTTGACACCAACGTGGACGAGGCCGACGTCGGGCGCATCCGCGTGGGGCTCCGCGCCACTTTCACCGTGGATGCCTACCGCGGCCGGACGTTCTCGGGCGAGGTCATGCAGGTGCGCAAGGCGCCCCAGACCGTCCAGAACGTCGTCACCTACAACGTGGTGGTCTCGGCGCGCAATTCGGACGGCAGGCTCCTCCCCGGCATGACGGCCAATGTCCGCCTCGTCGTGGACCAGAAGGACAGCGTCCTCAAGGCGCCGAACGCGGCGCTCCGCTACCGGCCTCCAGGTGAGGCGGCCGAGACTCCGGCCGCCGCGGGCGCCGGGCCGTCGGGGGCGCAGGGCACGCCGCCTTCCCTCGAGCAGATCCGGGACCGGCTCGTGAAGTCGCTCGGCCTCACCCCCGAGCAGCAGAAGAAGCTCGAGCCCATCCTCCAGGAAGGCCGCGACAAGTTCCGGGCCCTCATGACGCGCAACCCGACCGAGGGCGAGCGCCGCATCGAGGGCCAGAAGATCCGGGAGCAGAGCCGTGAGCAGATCCGCGCCATCCTGACCCCGGACCAGCGCGGCAAGTACGACCAGCAGGTGGCAGAGCAGGCCGGCGGCCGGGCAGCAGCAGGCAGTTCGGGGCGCGTTTGGATCCTGGGCCCCGACGGCAAGCCCGCGGCTGTCACCGTCCAGCTCGGTATCTCCGACGGCAACTTCACCGAGATCGTCGGCGGCGAGGTCAAGGACGGCCAGGATGTCATCACCGGGGCGGGCGAGCGGCCGGGCGCCCCACGGCCGGCCGGCGGCCCGCGCCTCTGATCCGGATTATGCGTGAACACATGCGCCACCCTCACCCCGACCCTCTCCCCCTCCGAGGGAGAGGGAGCCGTTTCGATCCCCTCGCCCCCGGAGCGACTGTCTTGTTTGTCAAGCGGATTCTGGTTGCCATGGGCGTTGGTCTCGCAGCATCGCGTTCAGGATGGTGAGGAGCTTGCGCATGGCGGCGGTGAGGGCAACTTTTTTCGGCCGGCCGGCCGCGGTCAAGCGCTGATAGAAATGGGCGATCGCCGGGTTGAAGCGGACCGCGGTGAGAGTGGCCATATACAGCACGCTACGCACCGCAGGGCGGCCCCCGGCGATCATGCGGCGGCCACGCCAGTGGCCGCTCTCTCGGTTGAACGGAGCGACACCGACCAGGGCGGCGATCTTGCGGCGATCCAGGTGGCCCAGCTCCGGGAGGTCGGCGATCAGCGTGTACGCCGTGATATCGCCAAC